>CAYUAV010000402.1:0-4285 GCA_964442665.1 uncultured Bacteroidales bacterium | reverse complement strand
AGCTGCCCCTGTGATCTCATCGAATAATGCGCAGAAATTTAAAATGGGCTCGTCGGGAACCATTGCAAAAAATCTTGAAGTAAAAATATGTGACGAAGATGGTAAAGAATTAGTCATTGGTGAAAAAGGAGAAATTGTTGTATTGGGTGAAAATGTTATGAAAGGATATTGGCAGAACGAATCAGCAACACAGGAAGCTCTTAAAAACGGATGGCTGCATACAGGCGATATGGGTTTTATGGATAAAGACGGATTTCTCTATGTTTTAGGTCGTTTTAAAAGTTTGCTTATTGCCGACGATGGAGAAAAATTCAGCCCGGAAGGTATTGAAGAAGCATTTTCCGATAATTCTGCCTATATCGACCAGTGTATGATGTTCAATAATCAAAAGCCCTATTCAGTTTGTTTAATAGTTCCAAATCGTGAAGCATTGAAAAAATATATTTTGGAAAATGAAATCCATGCAGAAAATGCCGCTTCGAATGCACTGACAATAATTGATAAGGAGTTAGGTAAATATCGCAAAGGCGGTGAATTTTCCGGTCTTTTTCCTCAACGCTGGCTTCCTGCAGCGGTTGCCATACTTAGTGAAGGATTTACCGAAGAGAATAAATTGCTTAACAGTACCCTCAAAATGGTACGCCCGAAAATCATCGAAAAATATACCCTGCTTCTAGATTACTTATATACTCCCGAAGCAAAAACAATTACGAATCCCAGGAATATGAGTGAGATTCAGAAGCTTCTCTAAAGTTAAATGGTACCATACAAATTTTCCCTGTACATTAATAATCGTATTAAATGAATTACTTTTACACCTGCTGATCCAAAGCCTTGCTGATGTTATAATAAAGGATTTGTCATAATTGTAATCCAACTATTTTTCATCAATGTTGTTTCTAAACAATAATAATACACCATATAATTACAAAATCACTACAAATACATGTATAACGATCTTCCAATAGTTAAAGAGCTCAATAAACGAATATTGATACTCGATGGTGCAATGGGCAGCCTTATCCAGCAATACAATCTGACAGAAGAAGATTACAGAGGAGATCGGTTTAAAGATGCTATAATTGATCAGCTCGGCAATAATGATTTATTATCGCTTACGAAACCAAATATCATTTCCGAAATACACGAGAAATATCTTGAAGCAGGTGCAGACCTTATTGAAACCAATACCTTTAATGCCAACCGGATTTCGCAATCGGATTACAAACTTGAAGAGTATGTGTATGAAATGAATCTTGTTTCGGCTCAAATCGCCAAAAAGACTGCGATAAAATACAGCGAGATTACACCCGATAAACCGCGTTTTGTCGTAGGTGCAATGGGCCCTTCAAATAAAATGGCTTCCATGTCGCCCGATGTCAACGATCCCGGTTATCGTGCCGTAAATTTCGACGATATAAGGAAAGTATATGCCGAACAGGCAAGGGGACTGATTGACGGAGGTGCCGATTTGCTGATGGTTGAAACAGTTTTCGATACGCTGAACGCCAAAGCGGCACTTTATGGAATCGTGCAGGTTTTCAAAGAACAGAAAACCGAACTCCCCATTATGGTTTCCGGAACCATAACTGACGCCAGTGGCAGAACGCTCTCCGGCCAGACCATAGAAGCATTTCTTACGTCCATATCGCATATCAAACTATTAAGTGTCGGGGTTAATTGCTCTTTAGGGGCAAAAGAGATGCGACCCTATGTAGAAGTGCTGGGTAAAAAGGCTCCCTTCTTCGTGAGTGCCCATCCGAATGCCGGTTTGCCAAATCAGTTCGGAGGTTACGACCAGACCCCCGATGATATGGCGAAGGGATTGCAGCCGTATCTGGAAGGGCAAAGTGTGAATATTATCGGAGGTTGCTGCGGTTCGACTCCTGAGCATATCCGGGCCATCGCCCGGATGGTCGAAAAAGCAGAAAAGAGAAAAATACCGGAAACTGATAACCAAACCCGGCTTAGCGGACTTGAGGTAATTACGGTATCACGTGAGAATAATTTTGTGAATATCGGTGAAAGAACCAACGTATCAGGATCGTTGAAATTTGCCCGGTTGATAAGGGAAGAAAATTATGAAGAAGCTCTTTCCGTGGCAAGGGAGCAGGTCGAAGGCGGTGCACAAATTATTGACGTATGTATGGACGATGCTATGATAGATGCTGAAAAAGCCATGGTGAGGTTTCTGAATCTCGTTGCCTCTGAGCCTGAAATTGCACGTGTACCTGTTATGATCGATTCGTCAAAATGGTCGGTAATCGAGGCGGGATTGAAATGTATTCAGGGGAAAGGCATCGTTAATTCGATATCGCTTAAGGAAGGTGAGGAAATTTTTATAGAGCAGGCACAGAAAATATTGTATTATGGTGCTGCTGTTGTAGTAATGGCTTTTGATGAAACCGGCCAGGCAGATACTTACGAACGCAGAATTGCAATTTGCCGCAGAGCTTATGATATCCTGACAAAAAAAGTTGGATTTCCTCCCGAAAATATCATTTTCGATCCTAATGTTCTGGCTATTGCCACGGGTATCGAAGAGCATAATAATTACGCTGTCGATTTTATTAATACGGTAAAATGGATAAAAGAAAACCTTCCCTACGCCAAGGTGAGTGGCGGAATCAGTAATCTTTCATTTTCATTTCGGGGTAATAATACCATACGGGAGGCCATGCATTCTGCATTTCTTTTTCATGCTTTAAAAGCCGGTTTAGACATGGGTATTGTCAATCCATCGATGCTTGATGTATATGACAATATTCCAAAGGATCTTCTGGAACTTGTTGAAGATGTCATATTTAATCGCCGGCCTGATGCAACGGAACGATTGACAGAGTATGCTGAAAACGTAAAACAACAGGATAAAAAGGAAGTACAACAGGATGACTGGAGGAATAATACCGTAGAAGAACGGCTTAAACATGCCCTGATAAAAGGTATTGTCGAGTTCATAGAACCTGATGTACTGGAAGCACGAAATAACTATCCCAGAGCATTGCACATAATCGAAGGTCCTTTGATGGATGGTATGAATATAGTCGGTGATCTTTTTGGTTCAGGCAAGATGTTTCTTCCCCAGGTAGTGAAAAGTGCACGGGTAATGAAAAAAGCTGTTTCTATTTTGCTTCCTTACATTGAGGAAGAAAAAGATGCCGATGAAGTAAGTCATGCAGCAGGAAAAATTCTGCTGGCTACCGTAAAAGGGGATGTTCATGATATAGGGAAAAATATTGTCGGAGTGGTTCTAGGCTGCAACAATTACAGCATAATTGATCTGGGAGTGATGGTACCAACTGAAAAAATATTACAATCAGCCATCGAAGAAAATGTTGATATTATTGGTCTAAGTGGTTTAATTACTCCATCGCTTGAAATTATGGTTAATTTTTCCAAGGAAATGGAAAAACGGGGAATTGTCAAACCGTTATTGATCGGGGGTGCCACAACTTCCAAAATACATACGGCTGTGAAAATTGAACCCAATACCAAAGCCCCCGTCATTCATGTAAAAGATGCTTCGCGAAGTGTTGGTGTAGTGAATAACCTGTTATCGAAGGATAACAGTTTGGGTTATATAGCACAAATAAAAAAGGAATATGATGACCTGCGAAAAAATTATTCAAGCGCCAGTTCAAAAGTAAAATTTATCAGCATCGAAGAGGCCAGAAAAAATCGATTGAAGATCGACTGGGAAAGATCACCAATCGAAAAACCTTCTTTTACAGGAATAAAGGTATTTACCGACTTCCCGATTCATGAGATCCGTGAGTATATCAGCTGGGTATTCTTTTTTGTAGTTTGGCAATTCAGGGGAAAATTTCCCGAAATATTACACGATCCAAAGATTGGCAAGGAGGCTCAAAAACTCTTTGACGATGCAAACCGTCTGCTCGATCGGATCGAAAAAGAAAAATTATTGCAGGCAAATGGTGTGGCGGGATTCCTTCCGGCAAACTCCGTTGGCGACGATATTGAGTTGTATGATACTGAAAAGCGTGAACATACTATTGCTATTTTACGTAATTTGCGAAATCAGACATTAAAAGAAAACGGTGCTCCCAATCTGTGCCTCTCCGATTTTATCGCTCCCAGATCAAGTGGTAAGATTGATTATATTGGAGCCTTTGCTGTCACTGCAGGTATCGGCACAGAGAAAATCCTTAAAGAGTTTGCAGGAGAGCAGGACGATTACAACAGTATAATGATCAAAGCATTAGCCGACAGACTTGCAGAAGCTTTTACAGAACTCCTGCACTTAAAAATCAGAAAAGAGTATTGG
>CAYUAV010000401.1:0-4286 GCA_964442665.1 uncultured Bacteroidales bacterium | reverse complement strand
CCGATTTGGCGCCCGAATCTGGCGCACTGCCTTTAGGCGGACCAAAAGTGTTTCCCGGTTCATCTTCATCGCCCGGAAATTCTGCTTTCGGATCGGTATGTTCAATCGATTCCTGATTTTCTTTTTCCAGTTCATGCCTGACATTGTTGTAATCGATCTCGTGCGATCCGAGGACTTTTCCGACACTACCGGTTTCTTCTTTCAGTATGGCGAGCAGGAGGTGACCCGTATCGATAGTTGTTTTATTCAGCGATTTGGCTTCGAGATAAACCAGTTTAAGAATTCGTTCCGAGGATTTCAGCAGGGGAATATTGTCGGCCCGCGTAATTTTTATAGGACCTGAAGGATTCAGCGATCCTTCCACTTCTTTTCTCAGTTCATAAAGATTTGCCCCGAGAGTTACAAGCACATCGATGGCAATACCTTCTCCTTCGCGTAAAATTCCCAGGAAAAGATGTTCAGGTGCAATCTCAGTGTTACCAAGCCTTATGGCTTCTTCCTTGCTGTATGAAAGCACATCTTTGATTCGTTGTGAAAACTTAGCATCCATAGCTATGATATTAACCGTTCTTTTATCTGAATTTACAGCGCCTGGGGTTCGACAAAGATAGTAATAATAACAACGTTTTTTAAACAGGTTTTGTTGATAATTACACCCATTTTTTTTGTCGTATTCCCGCCATAAATATCTACTTTAGCATGCTCTTTTTCTAATAAATTTAACATTATTTTTCCACAATTAAAACATATAATTTGATTCCATGGCTGAAGGAGAACGGATTTTAAAAATAAATATTGAGGAGGAAATGAAATCAGCCTACATCGATTACTCGATGTCGGTTATTGTATCGAGGGCATTGCCCGATGTCAGGGACGGTCTGAAACCGGTTCACCGAAGGGTGTTATTCGGAATGTCGGAACTGGGGGTGCAATCGAACAGGCCCTATAAAAAATCAGCAAGAATAGTAGGAGAGGTGCTGGGAAAATACCATCCTCATGGCGATAGTTCGGTATATGATGCGATGGTCCGGATGGCACAAAACTGGTCGATGCGCTACCCGCTGGTCGACGGTCAGGGTAATTTTGGCTCAATGGATGGTGATAGTCCTGCAGCTATGCGGTATACCGAAGCCAGGTTACAACGTATCGCCGAGGAAACTCTTGCCGATATTGATAAAAATACCGTCGACTTTCAGCTGAATTTTGACGACACCCTGGAAGAGCCTTCCGTACTGCCTACCCGGATTCCCAGTTTACTGGTAAACGGAGCATCGGGAATTGCTGTAGGTATGGCCACCAACATGGCTCCGCACAACCTGACTGAGGTAAGCGATGCCATTATTGCCTATATCGACAATAATGAGATCACTACCGAGGAGGTGATGCAGTTTATTAAAGGCCCCGATTTCCCGACAGGAGGGATCATTTACGGTTTCAATGGTGTTAAGGAAGCTTATGAAACTGGCAGGGGGCGTATTGTGCTCAGGGCCAGGACAGAAATCGAAATAACATCATCGGGCCGTGAATGCATTGTGATCACTGAGATCCCTTACCAGGTAAATAAAGCGGAGATGATCCGTAAAATTGCCGAAATGATCAACGAGAAGAAAATCGAAGGGATTTCCTATATCAACGACGAATCGGACCGGAACGGACTTCGGGTGGTAATAATCCTTAAGAAAGAGGCACAATCGGGAGTTATTCTGAATAAATTATTTAAACTTTCGCAGTTACAAACCAGCTTTAATGTCAATAATATTGCCCTGGTAAAAGGCCGGCCCAGGATACTCAATTTATTACAGCTTATAAAATATTTTGTCGAGCACCGGCACGAAGTGGTTATTCGACGTACCGAATACGACCTGGATCAGTCGGAGAAGAAAGCGCATATACTGGAAGGGCTGATTATTGCAGTTGATCATATCGATGCTGTGATCCAGCTGATACGCGCATCAAAAACACCCGATGAAGCCCGCGATGGTCTGATGGAGAATTTCCAGCTCTCGGAACTACAGGCAAAAGCCATACTCGACATGCGTCTTCAACGGCTTACAGGCCTCGAAATTGAAAAACTGAAACTTGAGTACAGCGAATTAATGAAACATATTGCCTGGCTGCGGGAAGTATTAGGCAGCGAGGAAATACGGATGAAGATCATAAAAGATGAAATGATCGAAGTCAGAGGAAAATATGGCGATGACAGACGCACGGAAATTGTTGCCAGTGCGGAAGAATTCAATCCGGAAGACTTTTATGCCGATGATGATATGATCATTACCATTTCGCACCTGGGCTATGTAAAACGTACACCGCTTACCGAATTCCGCACCCAGAACAGGGGTGGAATAGGCAGCCGAGGAAGCGATACACGCGATGAAGACTTCCTGGAGCATATGTTCCATGCTACCATGCATAACACGATGCTGTTTTTTACAGAAAAGGGTAAGTGCTTCTGGCTCAAGGTATATGAGATACCTGAAGGAACCCGTACTTCAAAGGGAAGGGCGATACAGAATTTAATTCATATCGAGGGTGATGATAAAGTAAGAGCTTTCATTAACGTTAAGAATTTCTCTGATCCTGAGTACCTTAAGGATAAATATATTATAATGGCCACCAAGTTCGGGGTCATTAAAAAAACAGCCCTCGAAGCATACAGTCGCCCGCGGCAAAACGGAATTATAGCCATAGGAGTGAGGGACGGCGATAATCTGATACAGGCCAGGCTGACCGATGGAAAGAAGCATCTGGTTCTTGCTGTCCGGTCGGGCAAGGCAATACGGTTCCCGGAAAGTACGGTTCGCGATATGGGCCGCACGGCAACCGGTGTACGCGGCATTAAGCTCCAGGATGCCAACGATGAAGTAATAGGCATGGTGATTGCCGATCCGGAAGCAGAAGATACTACACTGCTTGTTGTTTCGGAAAAAGGTTACGGAAAGCGCACATATCTTGAAGACTATCGCATTACGAACCGCGGCGGGAAAGGAGTGAAAACGATCAATATCACTGAAAAAACAGGAGCACTGATCAGTATTAAATCGGTAACCGACCAGGACGACCTGATGATCATCAACCGCTCGGGCATTACCATACGATTGGCCGTGCAAAGCATACGTATTGCAGGACGGGCAACACAGGGTGTGAGACTGATCAATTTACGCGAAAATGAAATGATTGCCGCAGTGGCCAGCGTTCTTAAGAGTAATGAAGAAGAGATTGAGGATAAAGAAAATAATGAAGCCGATATCGCTGCCGGCCCGGAAAAAGAAGACTAAAATCATCATATTATACGCCGGATTAACTGCGTTATAATGACGGATTTATTAAATTTGCCGAACTGCAGGGAATGGCAGTTTAATATTTCACTTGTAATAATGAACACTAAAAGATATGAAAATGAATAGATTACTGTTTTTTCTAGCCCTTATTTTTTTAATTCCTGCTCATGGGATCAAGGCACAGACCGAAACGGTTACAGGTACGCCTGAATCGAATTTCGCTATCTACAAGAATAAACTTAAAAAAAGCAATGCAGACCTGGAGAATGAGAAAAAGAACACGAATCCGAAGTTCTGGCTTTCACGTGCCGAACTGATGATGGATATTTTTAATCTGCATCGCCAGTTTCTTCAGCCCGGGACCCAGGAAATTCATGTAAATCTTATTTATCCGAATCCGAAAGATAAGAAGACCTGGCAGGATGACGAGGGCAATCAGTACGAAGAACTGATATTTGATGACCTTACAATAACGTTAAAAAACGGTGTGGTTGAAAATTTCAAGGAGACCGAGGTACTTTATGACAATCCGCTGACCGAAGCTTTGCGTTCGCTCGAGATGGCCCAGAAAATAGATACTGAAGGGAAATATGACAAGAAAATAAAAGCCGACTACGATCAGCTGAAGAAGCATTTTGAACGCCTGGGGATCGAAGAATATTACGCACCTGATTATGCTGCCTCTTTCAGGGCTTTTTCATCGATCGATAATATTGATGAAAAACCCATTATGGAGGGAGTTGTTGATACAACGCTACTGTTCTATGCCGGAATGGCCGCTTACAGGGCCGATATGAATAAGGAGGCTATTGAATACCTGGAAAAAGCCGCCAAATATAATTATCCCGAGCCGGAATTGTACGTGTACCTGAAAATTAAATATTTCGAAGAGGGCGATACCGCCAGCGGAGTGAAAGCCCTCGAAAAAGGTTTCAAGTTATTTCCTTCGAACCAGATTGTACTCAGGGAGCTTATTAATTATTACCTGATGGCCGATGAAACCGA
>CAYUAV010000400.1:0-4292 GCA_964442665.1 uncultured Bacteroidales bacterium | reverse complement strand
TAATTAGGTCGGTTGCAACATAAATACTAAAATTTTAATAAAAAGATTTATTTATTTTGATGAATACTATCTGATATTACACTAAAAGACAATTGATTAGACAGATATCGATATAATTTCAATCGGCCCTATTCTTCAGAAAATTAATAAGAAGGGCGCATATTTAATTGTCCTTAAATAGTTTTACAAAAATCTTTGTCAAAATTATTCGACTAAAAGATTCTATGTTTTCCGGTTGATACGGATTACTACCCTGATGAATAATCGATTGTATATGAAGGATTTCTTTCCTGAGCAACTCTTTATCCTTATACCCGAACATTTTACCCGCTTTCGTTTGTTGCAATATTGCAGCAGCATCACCTTCAACAGGCCCAATTCCCAGTATAGGTTTTTTTGTTGCCAGATATTCGAACAACTTTCCGGTAATGATTGCCTCATTATCAGGGGCATCGGGTATTACCAGCAACAACAGGTGGGAACGGAACAAATAATCGATCGCCTCCTGGTGAGATACCGGAGGGATAATTTCAGAACTTCCGGAACCGATCAGTTCCCGTAACTTGTCTGTATATTCCCGGCATATCTCACCCACAAAACGGAGTTTTATCTTTTTTCCGGCAGTTTGATTTAACTTTGCTATTGTTTCAATCAGGGCATCTATCCTGTAATTGCCGGCCAATGTTCCGGTGTAAGTAATCGTAAAATCGTTGTCAGGTAGCGGTTTTTTACCCGTAAAATCTTTTTCATCGTATCCATTAGGAATTACTGCTATTTTATCGGCGCTGATTTTTTCATTATAGTCGAGTAAAAATTCTTTTTTCATCGAAGGACTTACAACGACAACTTTATCGGATTTGGTGATTACATTTCTCTCTTTTTTTTTATGTAGCCGGCGTGATATAAATGAATGGTTGAGCTGATCGAAGTAGAAGAGGTGCGTCCATGGATCGCGAAAATCGGCTATCCAGGTAATATCGGGAAATTTCTTTTTTAGTGTCAGGCCAATCAGTTGGGAAGAATGCGGCGGACTGGTCGTTACTAAATACTTAATTTTTTCCTGCTTTATAATATCAGTGGCTTTTTGTATGGCATAGCGATTCCATCCCCGGCGAGGATCAGGAATAAAAAGATGAGTTCGTAAAAACCGGATTAAATTTTCTTTCAAACTGGCTTTGCCCTCATGAACGAAACCTGAAAAAGGTATAGTTTTTTTCTTTGTAAGTTTCAGGTATAACTTATAAAGTTCCCGGGTTTTTGTTTTATAAACGGTAGTTCCAGGTGCGATTTCTTTGCTAAGCGAATTATCGGTAATAGCATATGATGCATAATTCTCATTAACAGTTATAACAATTGGTTTGAAACCATTTTCAGGCAGATACTTTGTGAATTTAAGCCATCGCTGAACTCCGGGTCCACCTGCAGGAGGCCAGTAGTAGGTAATGATAAGGAGTTTATTATTTGAAGCTTCAGCAGAAGACATGGCAAAAGGAAGTAATTGTGCCTGCAAGTTACAATTCTCTCAGCAACTTCTTCATACTTACTTTATCTTCCATTATTTTTTCAATATTATCGATGGCGACACGCTCCTGCTTCATGGTATCACGAAATCGTATTGTGACGGTATTATCTTCTTTAGTCTGATGATCGATGGTTATGCAAAAAGGTGTTCCGATGGCATCCTGCCGGCGGTAACGTCTGCCTATGGTATCTTTTTCCTCGTACTGACAATTAAAATCGAACTTAAGCTTATCCATTATTTCACGGGCTTTTTCAGGCAACCCGTCTTTTTTAACAAGCGGAAATACAGCCAGCTTTACAGGGGTCAGCACTGCGGGTATTTTCATGACCACACGGGGTTCGCCTGTATCTTCGACAGTTTCCTCGGAATAAGCATTTGAAACTATGGAAAGGAACATACGGTCGAGTCCGATGGAGGTTTCCACTACATAGGGAACATAGTTTTTATTGGTTTCGGAATCAAAATACTGAATTTTCTTTCCCGAGAATTTTTCATGATTACCCAGATCGAAATCGGTACGCGAATGAATACCCTCAATTTCACGGAAACCCATAGGGAACCGGAATTCAATATCGGCTGCGGCATTGGCATAATGGGCCAGTTTATCGTGATCGTGGAACCGATATTTCGCATCGCCCATTCCCAGGGCTTTATGCCATTTCATCCGTTTTTCTTTCCAGTAATTATACCATTCCATTTCGGTGCCGGGCTGAATAAAATACTGCATTTCCATTTGTTCGAATTCACGCATCCGGAATATAAACTGGCGGGCGACAATTTCATTCCTGAAAGCTTTTCCGATTTGTGCGATCCCGAAAGGAATTTTCATCCGGCCGGTTTTTTGCACATTCAGGTAATTCACAAAAATTCCCTGGGCTGTTTCGGGTCGTAAATAAATTGCGTTGGTTTCCTCGGTTACTGAACCCAGCTGAGTACTGAACATCAGGTTAAATTGCCGTACATCGGTCCAGTTTTTTGTACCTGAAACAGGACATACAATTTCAGCGTCTTCAATTATTCGCTTAACTTCAGCCAGATCATTTTTCTCCAGCGCTTTCAGAAACCGTGATTTGGTCTCATCTATTTTTTGCTGGTTCGTCTGAATCCTCGGATTAGTTTCCCTGAACTTCTGTTCATCGAAAGAATCGCCGAATCGTTGTGTGGCTTTTTCGATTTCCTTCTGAATTTTACCTTCCAGTTTTTCAATGTATTCCTCAATGAGTACATCGGCCCTGTAGCGTTTCTTGGAATCTTTATTATCGATAAGGGGATCGTTAAAAGCGCTTACATGTCCGGAAGCCTCCCAGGTGCGCGGATGCATAAAAATCGCAGCATCGATACCCACAATATTTTCATTCAGTCGGGTCATGGCATGCCACCAATATTGTTTGATGTTGTTTTTCAATTCAACGCCATTCTGGCCATAGTCGTAAACAGCACTCAAACCATCGTATATTTCACTCGAGGGGAAAATAAAACCGTATTCCTTACAATGGGCAATTATTTTTCTGAAAATATCTTCCTGGGCCATAAATTGTTAATCTGAAAGTTATTACAAGTGGGCAAAAGTAATGGAAAATAGGGTCAATAGCAAAAAGAAATGATTTTTCAGATTCCCGGCCAGATAAGTAATATATTACCGAATCAAAACAGAATATGGAAGAAAATTGATAACTGTGTAGCTCCTATTCTTTCGCGTACATATTACGTTTAGAAATAATATCAATTGCTTTCAGCAATGTACTGTCAATCTTTTCAATGGCAGGATAGTAACCCTGATTATCAAAAATATTCCGGATAATATAAGCATAGAGCTGTACCTGGAGAATTTCCTTTGAAACAGCTATTTCTTCTTTGTTTTGGGGGACATTATTCTTTGCTGCGAATACAATAAATTTATCGAATACTCTTTTCCGGTCGAGGTATGAATTGATTTCTTCAAGATTGGTTGTTTTCTCGAGTTCTTTGCGGTTCTGTTCTGTAAATTCCAGTGCATACCTGTAAATAAGTCCGCGATTACGGACATTAATTAAATAATTTGTTACTCCTACAGTATCAATAGGCACAAATACATCGGGCATAATTCCGCCGCCACCATAAACAACCTTACCACCGGGAGTTGTATATCTCAGCGAATCATTAAACTGAATACTGTCCTTCTCAGTGAATTCACCATGAATATAGCGGTCTGAAAGTTCATGGTAGTAAGCTTCATCTTCACCATTTTCATAAGGTTTCTGAATACAACGTCCTGTCGGTGTATAGTAACGTGCAATAGTCAAACGAATAGCCGATCCGTCGGGGAAGACATTTTGCTCCTGAACCAGTCCCTTACCAAACGATCGACGACCGACAATAATCCCTCGATCGTTATCCTGAAGGGCCCCTGCCAGGATTTCACTCGCCGATGCGCTACCCTCGTCGATAAGCACGACCACATCAATATCCTTGCAGATCCCGCCTTTCGAGGCACGATATTCCTGCCGCGGGCGGGCATTTCCTTGGGTATAAACAATAAGTTTACCTTCATCAAGGAACTGGTCGGCAATCCGAACAGCCGGATCGAGATATCCTCCGCCGTTACCCCGCAGATCCAATATTAAACTTTGCATTCCCTGCCCGAGAAGTTTTATAACTCCTTCCGAAAACTCTTCAAAAGTAGTACGCGAAAAGTTGTTCAACCGGATATATCCTTTACCGGGACGGATCATATAGGCAATATCCATACTGTAAAGTGGGATATTATCACGTATAATGTCGAAATACAAAA
>CAYUAV010000399.1:0-4302 GCA_964442665.1 uncultured Bacteroidales bacterium | reverse complement strand
GAACCAACTTGAAAAAATTGGCCTGCAATATAAAACTGTGGAATTGGGTAAAGTAGTAATAACAGAGAACAAATTGGGTGATAAATTGCATTTGTTGGATAGTGCCCTAAGAACTATCGGATTGGAATTAATGGATGATCAGAATAACCTCCTCATCGAAAAAATTGAAAATGCCATTAAAGAATTGATTTATCTTTCGGATGACCTCCCGAACCCGAATATTTCCGAATACATCAGTAAGAAAGTTAATTACGACTATGCTTACCTGAGTAATACATTTTCAGCGTTGCAGGGCATTACCATTCAAAAATATCTTATCATACAGAAAATAGAGCGAGTTAAAGAATTGCTCGTATACGACAAACTCAGTATCAGTGATATTGCATTTAAGTTACACTACAGCAGTGTTGCGCATTTATCAAACCAGTTTAAAAAGGTTACCGGTTTAACACCTTCTTTTTTTCGGCAACGTCGGAATAGCAGACGACACAAAATATAACCCAAAATATTCATTACTATTGAAGGAATAAATGTGTGAATCATATAAAATTATATACGAATTATGTAACGATCCTGGTTGTATAACAGTCTATCTTTATTTGAAATTTTATCAATAACTAAAAATGATGGTAAAAATACTTTTCATTCGAAGTTAAGTCTGGATTACAGGTTAGTTTATTGCTGCTCAAAAATAAAATAGTAAAAACACTACATCTACAAAACATGAACATAGTAAGCATGAAAGAAAACGGTAAAGAACTTAAAGTAAAGTTTAAACAACAATACACCAGTGTAACAGATGAAGATTTACGGTGTAACAATGGCAGAAAGGAAGAAATGCTTGAAAAACTTCGGTTAAAACTTGGTAAAACTTCCGAAGAGCTGCATGAAATAATTTTAAACATGGGTTGAGCGGTGCAAGCGGAATAAAAAAGTGTTTTGCACCATAAACCGATAACCCGATATAGGAATTATTGGGCTGGCTTTGTTCTTCGGAAAGATTTAATAAATATAAAAATATGAAGCTTTATATTAAAAATATGGTGTGTAACCGTTGCAAAATAATTGTAAAAGCCGAACTGGACAAAATAGGTATTGGGTATATAACATTGGAGTTAGGTGAAGTAAATACAAAGGAAAAAATCTCATCGTCACAACGTGTACAATTACATGATGCACTAGAGCAATCAGGTTTTGAACTGGTAGACGAGCAGAAAAATGAACTGATTAAGAAATTAAAAAAAGCTATTATCGATTTGGAAAATTACTCGGATGAAGTGTTAAAGACTAACTATTCTGATTATATAAGCCTGAACGTAAAAGATAACTTTCTTTCCCTTAATACACTGTTTGCAGAAATAGAAGGCATTACCATTGAAAAATATATTATAAGACATAAAATTGATCGGGTAAAGGAATTACTCGCGTACGATGATCTGAATCTCGCTGAAATAGCTTTAAAAATGCATTACAGCAACACAGCGCAATTAACCAGCCAGTTTAAACGAATAACAGGCCTGACACCTTCGCACTTCAGGCGACTTCGACTTACGAAGCAAAACAATCCGAAAACTATTCAAATGATCTCCAATGCTCATTCGTCATGCTGAATTTAAAAAGCCAAATGGTATGAATATGTTGAAATCCGTTAAAAATACTCCTGAAGGTAAAACTGCAGGCTCTTCATCGCCCCATGTTTCAGATGAAAATCGTAGTTCCTCAAAAGTACCGAAAAATGGAGAAATCCGACGTATTACGGAGCTTGAAAAAATTAATACCCGATTGGAAAGTCTTGTCGAACAGCGATCGAAAAAACTCACCGAAATAGTAGCAACAAACAGTAAATTCATTTCTATCATTGCACATGATCTGAGAAGTCCCTTCCACACTATTATGGGTATTCTGGAATTAATAAAAGAAAGCCTGAATAATGAAAATATAAATGAAATTCAACAGTATGTTGAAATTGCCTGTGATTCAACACTCGGAACATTAACACTTCTTGATAACCTTTTAGAGTGGGCTGTTTCGCAAAATAATCATAATAGCTTCAATCCGGAAAAGGTTAATTTACACGAATTAGTTGCAGAAGAGATTAAGAGTATCAATACATCCGCCAAACAAAAACAAATAACGCTAAATCATTCCATCGCCCCTGATTTGAAGGTAACTGCTGACCTTGATATGGTTAAAACAATACTTCGAAATTTAATTGGAAACGCCATAAAGTTTACAAACTCCGGCGGCAAAATAATGATAAGTGCACAAGAAAGAAAATCATTTGTTGAAATTTCGGTTAAAGACAGCGGCATTGGAATTTCAGAGGAGGCTCAAAGAAAAATTTTTAAAATTGACGCGTTTCAATCAACAGCAGGTACTAATAATGAAAAAGGAACCGGGTTAGGTCTGTTGCTTTGTAAAGAATTTGTTGAATTACACAGTGGAAATATCAGGGTAGAAAGCGAACCGGGAAAAGGAAGCGAGTTTAAGTTTACCTTACCGCATTATTTGTAAAAGGTGTTTACTCCTGGGCGTGCCTTTGCCTAAGTGGCTTTGGCACATAGACGACAAGAACCAGAACCATATTTGGAATTTTATCCTGTGCAAAAATCGCAGGGTATTTATCTTTAACAATACCTTTCTTTTCAGCTCCGGACAGAATTATAGGGATTAATTAGTCCGGATAACTTCCTGCATGAAAAAATGAATTCTTTCGTCAATTCCGACACCCGGACGGACTTGCTTGGCTGACTGTAGTCGGACAGGTTTGACTAACAATTTTTACTGCACTTTCCCGGTTATCATCGGGATAAAAATTGAGTTTCATTGATAAACCTGACTTTTACAAATAAGCGAAGTAAGCAAACACATAACGGTATAACATTTCGATATTAAAACGAAACAAGGAATCTATAATCTAAAGGTGTTCTATTAAATGTGTGAATGATGTAACTCTTTTAAAAAGTTGTGTAACAGTTTCTGGATTTAATAAACTCTCCTTCGTTATGTGAAAATTTTTTCACAATTTAAAATTAAAAAATGAAAAAGATAATTTTATTACTCGCTGTTGTGGGATTTTTTGTGCAGGCGCAGGCGCAGAGCCAGGAACTCATGGTAAAGGATGTTCCGACAGCCGTTACTACAGCATTTTACAAAATGTATCCATCTATAAAAGAGGTCAACTGGAGCAAAGATGGACTTTTTATACAGCAGGATATGTTGCAGACGGTGTATCTAAATCTGCGACTTATGATGTTACAGGAAAGTTAATTAAAACTCAATTGGAAATAGTAGGCGCTGCTCTTCCTGCTCCTGCAATGGAATATGTAAGGGTAAATTATATGGAAGATGAAGTGAACCAAGCCAGCAAAATTACGGATGCAAGTGATATTGTAACTTATAAAGCGCAAGTAAAAGGGATGGATTTGATCTTCGATTCAAATGGCAACTTTATTAAGTCGGTAGAAGAATAGGTTTTAATTGGTTAGAAGAGACATCGATCTTTGATTATGGCAAATCCCGCTGCAGGTTAACAGCGGGATTCCTTTTATACTGTTGTTTGATAGGATAACCAATCTTCGTCAATACTTTCGTGTATGAGTTTCAATAAAGTCTTCTATATACTATTGTACCCTCAAAATCCCCTACATATGGAAGAAAGGCTTATCCTAGAATGAGATTGAAGGTTTGCAGGATTGCATCACAAGTATCATTAATTTTTGTGTGAATAATACAATTTTTACCAAAAATTATGTAATACTTATCCGATAGGAACTGTGCAACTTTGTTCTATTAAATTTTATACAAGGATATAAAAGAAAAAGAGAAAATTAAAAACCTGCAAAGCCATCTGGTAAGAAAGGAAGAGAAAAATAATCTTTCAGGATATCCGGTATATTTTGACAGTGAAGATGAAGAGAATAACTATACGGTTTAGGCGGAGATAATCATGATGACCTGGAAGAAGATCATGGAGATGAAAATACCATAAGGAAAATTTTCCCAAATTGCGTCTTTGGAATTGAATCCAGATTCTTAAAAATGTTTACTTGACTCTTAAACAAAACATATAACGAACATGAATACAGATAAAATGAAAAAAGTGTTGATTGCGCTGGACTATGACCCAACCGCACAAAAAGTAGCAGAAACAGGGTATTCCTTAGCTAAAACAATGGGAGCTGAAGTTATTTTGCTACATGTAATATCAGATCCGGTCTACTATACTTCAAGGGAATATGATCCGATTATGGGTTTTTCAGGTTACCTGGAAGCGGGTCAACTGCAACTGGATAGTGTTGA
>CAYUAV010000398.1:2448-4314 GCA_964442665.1 uncultured Bacteroidales bacterium | reverse complement strand
TCCGGAAAATCCATCAATCTGCAGACATCCCTCTCCATAACTTCAGGATCAAGAGCAATACATCATATTGCTACAATAAATACTGATGTGGACAACTTATGCACAGGTATTGTCAAGTCGGAAGATGCTACGGTATTTAAAGGTGATTCCACATTGAAATGGAACTATATTGCTACCTGGGGCAAACAAAGTCTCGCCGGTGACAGTTTGGGAATGGCTGTCCTTTTCCGGCAAAATATGCTTCAAAAAATAACCGAAGATGAATATAGTCATGTAGTGGTTCTCACTCCTTCCAATCAACAGGTAGATTATTACTTTCTGGCTGCCTGGGAACAGGAGCCTGATGGGATAAAAAATATGCCGGCTTTTAAAGTGTATCTGAACGATCTCATCTTACAAATGTGCAATCCGGTTGATGTCAAAATATCAGGACCCTAACTATTTAAGCAAATCACAAACGAGCTCATAAACAATGAAAAGCTCATAAATTGAGAAATACTTCAAAAATGAAAGGATTTAAATTGCGACAGATTGGTATAAGTTTCCGGATAATAATTCTTATTTCCTGCTCTTTAGCGAACGGGCAGGTAGTACCGCAGGAAAATCATGATCCATGGGAACTAGCTGATAAAATTATTGCTTCAATACATGAACCCATATTTAAAAATAAGCAATACATAATTACCAATTTCGGTGCCATTGCCGATGGAATTTATAAATGTACTGAGGCCATAAATAAGGCAATAAACGATTGTGCTGAAAACGGCGGAGGTACCGTAATTGTGCCAAAAGGTACGTTTCTGACAGGACCCGTTTACTTAAAAAGTAATGTAAATCTTCACCTCGAAGAAGGTGCCATTCTCAGGTTCTCGACTACAACCACCGATTACTTACCTTTGATACTCACGCGTTGGGAAGGTGTCGATTGCTATAATTATTCTCCCTTTATCTATGCATACCAGGAAAGTAATATAGCCATTACAGGTAAAGGAATACTTGACGGTCAGGCTGACAATAATCACTGGTGGCCATGGAAAGGTAAACCGGCTTTCGGAGGAAATTCCGAAACCCAAAATCAGTCGAACTCTGAAGGGAGAGACCGTTTGATGGAGTATAACCAAAATGAAGTCCCCGTCGAGGAAAGAAAGTTCGGAGAGGGTCACTATCTTCGTCCACCTTTTATACAAACCTATCAGTGTAAAAATATTCTGATTGAAGATGTTACTTTGATTAACTCCCCGTTCTGGGTAATTCACCCGCTGCTTTCGGAGAATATTATTGTTCGCGGTATAAATGTAAACAGTCTTGGCCCTAATAACGATGGATGCGATCCCGAATCCAGTAAAAATATACTGATTGAGAATTGCCGGTTCAATACCGGCGACGACTGTATTGCCATAAAATCGGGACGAAATAATGATGGCAGAAGATGGAATATACCTTCAGAAAATATTGTGGTCAGAAACTGTAAAATGCACGATGGCCATGGCGGTGTGGTAATTGGAAGTGAAATTTCGGGAGGCTGTTTTAATGTATTTGTACACAACTGTAAAATGAACAGCCCCAATCTCGACAGGGCAATAAGAATTAAAACCAATGCCGAAAGAGGCGGAGTTATTGAAAACGTATATGTAAAAAATCTGGAAATAGGAGAAGTAAAAGAAGCCGTTCTTAAAATTAATTGTATATATGAAACAAAATCAGAGAAGGGCAACTATCCTCCTCTGATACAAAATATTCACCTGGAAGATATTACCAGTCAGAAAAGCAAGTATGCTGTCTTCCTCATTGGTCTCACTTCCCGAAATTGTATAAATGATATCTTCCTGACAAATATAAAATTTAATGGTACCGATAAGGGGTGCA
>CAYUAV010000398.1:0-2438 GCA_964442665.1 uncultured Bacteroidales bacterium | reverse complement strand
GAATTACAGGTGTATCGAATATTGTTTTCAACGGCGTATATATTAACGGCGAAATATATGAATCTGACTAGGCATTCTGCATTCCTGATACTCCTATTTCTTGGATCTGCAATATTATTAATATCTTCTTCTGACTCCTTACAAAAAGGGCCTGTCGGATTTGCTTCATTGAACGGAAGCACAACCGGCGGATCGGGAGGAGATACTGTTACAGTGACTTCACGCAATGAATTGCTGAAAGCATTAAATACAGATGTTCCACTGATCGTTTATATTAAGGATACGATTGATTTAAAATTTGGAGAATTCATTCCCGTGGAACGCAACAATATCAGTATTATAGGCAAAAGCAGGAATGCCATGCTGCGTCACGGAGGTTTGCAGCTTATTGGCAATAATATTATTGTACAAAACCTAAGTATCGGACAGTCTTATACTCCGGGACATTGGGATGGAAAAGGAGATCCCCGTACCGACGCTATTACGGTATATGGAAAAAATATATGGATCGACCACTGTGACTTATTTTACAGTCACGATGGTTTAATCGATTTTTCGGACAGAAACAATGAATGTGCAGATTATGTAACAGTATCATGGACCCGGTTCAGTAATCATAACAAAGTAATGCTGGTAGGCAGTAACGACCAGTGTACTATGTGCCGGGGAGAGTTTCATATTACCGTCCACCATTGCTGGTTCGACGGAGTAAGTGAATTTTATGATCCTGTAGATCGGGAATTTCATCGTGTCCAGCAGCGTATGCCCAGAGTGCGTTTCGGTCAGGTTCATGTATTTAATAACTATTATGAGGAAGTTGAAGATTATGCCGTTGCTGCAAGACTCGAATCGGAGGTGGTTGTTCAAAATTGCTTTTTCCGAAATCTGGAAGATGCTCTCATTATGAAAGATTTTGGTGAAGGTATACGCGATCCTGAACTCAGGGCTGCAGGTAATATATATGAAAATGTTGAACACGACCCTGTTACTTCAGGTCAGGCTTTTGATCCTTCCGGTTTTTATCAGTATATACCCGATAAAACAAATCAGATTCCTGAAATTGTGATGAATGGGGCTGGTAAATTTAATCGTCTGCATAATGAACCTCCTGAAGCAAAAAATGATACGGTAACGGTATCCCGATCAGCTCATTCTGTTATTATCTGCCCGTTGAAGAACGATTCTGATATAAATAACGATTCAATCAGAATAAGTGCTATTACCAATTCTCCGGCAGGAAAATGGTTTGTATTTCCAACCTGGATAGAATATTTTCCGAATGTTTCTGGATGTAATGCTGACTTAATAGAATATCAGGTTATTGATTTCGAAGGGGGTAATAGTAAAGCAAATATTTATATCAGAATCGTCGATTAATTCATCCCCGATTTTTTATCAATCAAGAGTATCATCTTATAAGCTAATCGTATTTTGTCAGTCATTTATTTTTTTTAACTTAGATATTCAGCTTTTCAGAACCCTAAGAGAGGCCTTCTGAAAATATTTCATTTTATCCATACACCATTTACAAAATGAAAAAACAAGCTCCCTTTGTATTTCCCAGGCTCATAATTGTACTATTATTTATTATTCAATCCTGTAGTAAAACCGAACCTTATAAAAATCCCAGATTAGCTACAGATAAAAGGGTAGAGGATTTAATCGCCCGAATGACACTGGAAGAAAAAATATCCCAGCTACTTGATTATGCCGTTTCAATTTCCCGTTTGGGAATACCCGAATATAACTGGTGGAATGAAGGTTTACACGGAGTGGCCCGGGCAGGCACTGCAACCGTATTTCCTCAAGCTATAGGACTGGCTGCCACATTTAACGACAGCTTGTTATATGAAGTAGCTACGGCTATTTCCGATGAATTCAGAGCAAAATACAATGATTTTATTAAAAAGAATGAGCGCGAGCGGTATAAAGGATTAACTGTGTGGTCGCCTAACATTAATATTTTTCGGGATCCGCGATGGGGTCGCGGACAGGAAACCTATGGTGAAGACCCATACCTGACATCCCGTATGGGAGTTGCCTTTGTAAAAGGGCTTCAGGGAAATCATCCGAAATATTTTAAAACTATTGCCACACCGAAACATTATGCTGTTCATAGCGGTCCCGAACCTCTGCGCCATGAAATTGATATTGACGTCAGCCAACGCGATTTTATGGACACCTATCTTCCGGCTTTTGAAGCTTGTATAACGGAAGGAAATGCACAGTCGATAATGAGTGCCTATAACCGCTTTCGCGGTAAATCCTGTACCGGTAGTCCCTATTTGCTGACCCGTATACTAAGGGAAAAATGGGGATTCGATGGGTATGTGGTTTCCGATTGCGGCGCTGTTTATGATATCTATGCAAATCATAAAATTGCCTCATCCGAGGCCGAAGCAGCAGCCATAGCGTTGAAGGCCGGATGCGACCTGAAT
>CAYUAV010000397.1:0-4333 GCA_964442665.1 uncultured Bacteroidales bacterium | reverse complement strand
AATTTACGTATGGACTATTACCATTTGCCCACATCCCTATTGTAAATCCGTTCTGTTTTAATCTTACCCTTCACGGAAGTATCATCTTCAAGTGTAATATATACAGTATTTACAATGTAAGCACTGCATTAATCACGTTAGAAATTTACCATTTTGACAACAAAGCGCAATATCAAAGATTTACTGGATAAGTTTTCGCACAATAGTATAACCCGCGAAGAACTTGACTTCCTGTACCATTCAATCAATCATGATCTGCACTCGGACGATGTTAAAGCCTGGGTATACCGCATTTGGGATGAGGCTTCTGAAAAAAGTAATAAAGTTAAATCAACTGAATTATACCACAGGATCATTGAAAAAATCAATGATCCTGTTTTTTCCAGGAAAGTTGTCACAGGACATAGTCGGGAAAAAATTTTTATTCGGGTAATCAGTTATGCTGCAGTATTGTTGATTGGCATCTTCCTTTCACTATTCATCAGGAATATATTTTTGAAAAACGATAATCTCAGGGAATCTTCATTTAATGAAATCTACATCCCTCTGGGTTCGAAATCAAAAATTACACTTTCCGATGGTACATATGTTTGGTTAAATGCAGGAAGTACATTAAAATATCCGGGTCGGTTCGAAGAATCCAGAAGAGATATTTACCTTGAAGGTGAAGCTTATTTTGATGTAGCCCACGATGAAAATCGACCGTTTTACGTAAATACCTCCGAATTGCATATAAAAGTTTTGGGGACTCAGTTTAATGTCAAATCATACCCTGAAGACAGGACAGTTGAAACCACGCTGATATCGGGAGTTATTGAAATTGAAGCAAGACAATCGAACAAAAGGCAAAACAAACAATTAAGACTGGAACCCAATCAGAAGGCCACGTTCATGAAATCCACAAGTCAGCTGACGCTCCAGAATATTAACCATCCCGATAAACTAAAACCCCAGCCGGTAGGTAAAATTGAAGTTGAAAACCAGATTAATACCGAGATCATTACATCGTGGAAGGATAATAAACTTGTTTTTAGTCGTGAACGCTTTGAAGATATAGTAATCCGTCTTGAAAGATGGTATAACGTTCAGATTATTCTTGAAGATGAAAGTGTAAAAGATTATCGCTATACAGGAACTTTTGAGAATGAAACGCTGGAACAGGCTCTTGCGGCATTAAAGATTGCATCACCTTTTGAGTACACAATTGATAAAAATACCGTGATCATATATTCAAAAAAATAATAACTTATTATCTGCTTTATCATAGATAACTTTAATGAAGAGAAAATATAAACCTTAACACTTTGAGCATATGAAAAACTACTGTAAACGGCATTTGCTTAAAATTGCAGAGTTTCTGGGAAAACTACCGCCCGTCTGGAGATTTTCAACAGTATTGTTGATTTTCGGAACACTTCAGGTTGAAGCAGAAGGTTTCTCTGAGACTTCAAAGTTCAATATCATCCTTAATGATGCATCTATTGAAGAGGTAATTAAAGCAATTGAAAATCAGAGTGATTACCGGTTTCTATACCGACATGAAACTATAGAAAATAAGCGGATTACACTCGATCTTCACAATGTCAGTATTGAGGAGGTTCTGGACCAGGCATTAAAACATGCAGATATCGACTATACGATACTGGCCAATAACCTGGTAGTAATAAAACCCTCCGAAACAGGATCGAAAATGCAGGGAATAATCGTAACCGGGAAAATTATTTCCGGCACGGATAAAGAACCGCTTCCGGGAGTCAATGTCCTGGAAAAAGGAACACTTAATGGCACAGTTACAAACCTCAATGGGGAATATTCGATAACAGTCACTTCACCAACTTCCGTAATTGTTTATTCCTATATGGGCTATCTGGCACAAGAAGTCAACGTCGGCGATCAGACTGTTATTGACATTACATTAAGAGAGGACGTGATGGAACTTGAACAGGTGGTATTTGTCGGATACGGTCAGATGAAAAAAAGCGACCTTACCGGTGCTGTTATTTCTGTTGATGAAGAAACATTACGTAGTTCAATATCAACCAATATTGATCAGGTTTTACAGGGAAGGGTTGCAGGTGTTCAGATTACACAGAACTCAGGTCAGCCCGGTGGGGCCACTTCGGTTCGCATTCGTGGTGCCAGTTCTATAACCGGATCAAATGAACCTCTTTATGTGATCGATGGAGTCCAGTTCCAGGGCGACGGAACCAGCGTTGCCGGCTTCGACTGGGCCGGAGGAGCCAACGGACAAAACCGTGTAAATCCGCTATCAACTATTAATCCGAATGATATTGTCAGCATTGAAGTATTAAAAGATGCTTCGGCATCAGCTATCTATGGATCGCAGGCAGCCAATGGGGTCGTTATTATTACAACTAAAAGAGGCCAGGCAGGAGCAGCCCGCGTATCATACAATACTTTTTTTGCTTTGCAAACTTTACCAAAGAAACTTGATATGCTCGATCTCCCTCAGTTTGCTGAATATCAGAACCAGATTGCCGATGAACTGGGAAATGCACCAAATGAGCGTTATGCCGATCCCAGTTTACTGGGGCCCGGAACCGACTGGCAGGAAGAAGTATTTGATAGGGCCTGGACACAAAGTCATCATTTATCTGTATCCGGGGGAAGTGAAAAGACCATCTATGCCCTATCGGCAGGTTACTTTGATCAGGACGGCATTGTGATCGGATCAAATTTCAACCGATATACCGGGCGATTAAATATCGATAACCAGGTCAAGGACTGGATCAAAGTCGGAGCCAGCCTTTCATATGCAAAAACCAATGAGACCATCACATTGAATGACGGAGGCGACGGAGTAATAATGAATGCACTGACCATGTCACCCGATGTTCCGGTCCGGAATTTCAACGGCGATTATGCCGGACCCAGTGTAACCTATTCCGGTTCAAGTTACAACCCTGTAGCCTTGGCACTACTTAGAAACAATACACTGGACAGGGAACGTGTCATGGGTAATACCTATGCTGGTTTTGATATTCTCAAAGGTTTAACTTTTAAAACTGAATTCTCTTTTGATAATAATAATTCAAATAATATAGCATTCCACCCGACCTATCAGTTCGGTGCTATTGAAAATAAAATCAACAAGATGCGTCAGAGGATGGAGAAGAGTCTTTTCTGGAACTGGAGCAATGTACTTACTTACAATATAAGTTTGGCCGAGAAGCATAATCTTACCGCTATGATAGCATCCGAAGCACAGAAATCGTCATGGGAAGGGATTGATATAACAAAGGAAAATTTTACTTCTAACGAGATACATGTACTGAGCCAGGGTGAAAATCCCACGTTAAGTACAAACGGATGGAAAGGAGCTTCATCAAAGGCATCCTATTTTGGCAGGATATTCTATAATTATGATGAACGTTATCTGGCAACTTTTACCTTGCGAGCCGATGGTTCTTCAAAATTCGGACCCGAGAATAAATGGGGATATTTTCCATCCGGATCACTGGCATGGAGAGTCAGTAACGAAAGCTTTCTGAAAAATGTTTCCTTTATACGTAATCTGAAACTTAGATTGGGATATGGACTTGTTGGTAATTCGGCAATTCCTGATTATTTATATGGTGCTGCACTCGAATCCAATAATTCTCCGTTCGGGACATTCTACCGTCCGGGTAATATATCTAATCCCTCTTTAAAATGGGAATCAACGGCTATGTATAATATAGGACTGGATATGTCGTTATTCAACGGAAGGATTTCATTAGTAGCTGAAGTCTTTAAGAAAGAAACCGAAGCAATGCTCCTTCGCTTGCCTATTCCGAACTATCTTGGAGGGCCCAATTCATACCAGGATATTTCATCCCCATATGTCAACCTCGGTAAAATGCAGAATAAAGGATTTGAATTTACATTGACTACGCATAATATCAAGAGTAATAAAGTTGCCTGGCAAACTGACATAACCTTCTCACTAAACAGAAATGAAATCGTAGACCTGGGAGATACCAACAGGACTATTTTCGAAGGGTTATATTGGTATAGTGAATTCCAGACTGCTACTATGACCACTGCCAGACAGCCTATCGGAGTATTCTATGGCTATGAGACTGAAGGTATATTCCAGAATGAGCAGGAGATACTTGCTCATGCCGTACAAATTGTGAATCCTGACTCCGTTTCGGAAGAGAGACCAAATGGTGTGAACCTGGTCGATAGAACTACCGGTGTATGGATTGGTGATATTAAATTTAAGGACATAAATGGCGATGGCGTTATTGATGAAGACGATCAGACCGTAATAGGAAATCCGAATCCTGATTTTACCTTCGGATTTAATAACACCTTTACCTTCGGGCCT
>CAYUAV010000396.1:0-4334 GCA_964442665.1 uncultured Bacteroidales bacterium | reverse complement strand
AGCGTAGTCGAAGCATGAGCGTAGTCGAAGCATGAGCGTAGTCGAAGCATGAGCGGAGTCGAAGCATGAGCGGAGTCGAAGCATGAGCATAGTTGAAGTATAAACATCCGCTGTATAAGTACTGGTCGGGAATCCTGGTATCACTTCTTCTTCCGATAATGTTTATGAGAAGTTTTGTTTTTACAAACTGACAACTCTTTTAACAAATCCCAGTTTTCATCTATTAAGGCTTGTTTTTTCCTGTGGCTCCAGCCTTTAATTTTCTTTTCATATTCAATAGCCAAAACAGGAGTATCGAATTCTTCAAAAAAAACCAATTCGACAGGCCTTCTGTCAAATGTATATGCTTCAGGATTTATTCCTGCATTGTGTTCATTCAGTCTGCATTCAAGATCATTTGTAATACCGGTATAAAAAGATCCATCGTTGCATTTCAGAATGTAAACATAATAACGAGCCATTTTCAGATAGTGTTAAACTCAGTAAAGAATGTAATAATAATTAATTTATTCTGTTTCCCGGATTTTACTAAAGGATCACCCTTCGACTCCGCTCAGGGTGACTATCGGTTCAAAGGGTCATGCTGAGCGTAGTCGAAGCATGAGCGTAGTCGAAGCATGAGCGTAGTCGAAGCATGAGCGTAGTCGAAGCACAGGCCTCAGGGTGACTGCCGGAACAAGGAGTTATAATGATAATCAGTTCCCCCTTCCAAAACCTCCCGGCACCAGTTTACTACAATCCGTTCCAGCTCCACAACCTGTGTTCAGGACATCAAAATTAAAGGTGCACTCTCCAAACAGGAATTACACTCCTTCAAACGACAAGTGAACTACTCCTGACGAAAGGTAAACCTGACAGAACCAGAGGTGAAGGGCATAGAACCAAACCTTACATGCCCAGAACAGAAGATGTACATCATCGAACAGGATCTTCCATTTGCAGCACAAAGCCTTCACCTGTTTAAACAACAGGCTCACCTGACAGAACAGCAGTCACACCTGACAAAACAACACCCGAACATCACTGAACAGCGTGTGAACACCATAAATCAGGGCCTGACGCTCACAGAACAAGGCCTTCACCTCCCGGAACAAAGAATTACCCGGAAACAACAACAGGAAAAACGACTGGTAAATGGGCCATTTGTGAACAAACCTGCTGCAAAAGAGAAGCTGCATTTATACTTTATTCATTAAATTTGGGTGTCTGACCCGATATACATCCAAATTACTCTTACAATTGTATAACTTCATATTGTATTGCATACTAAAAATGGAAAATTATGAAAAAGGATTATGCTTCAGGATACCAAAAAATAGTAACCCTCATGACCGCGATTGCGATCTCATGCCTGCTCAATACAAATGCACAAACCTGGTACGACTCGGCCGAATACCGGATCGACACCCTTCGTAAGGGTGATTTCACCCTGCGGATCACCGACGAGCTGGATAATCCCGTAACCGACTCCGTTTATATCCGGCTGAAAAAACATGAATACCAGTGGGGAAATACCATAGAACCCATCGATCAATCGACCTATTCACGATGGCAACAGGCTGTTCTGCAGAAATACTACAACTGCGGGGTGGCAGAAGAATTTAAATGGTACCAGATGGAAGGCAGCCAGGGGAACGTAAACTATGCTATCGTCGATACCATTTATGCCTGGGCAGCACGGATCGGCTGGGATGTCCGTGCCCACACGCTTATCTGGGGAGGCAGCCAGAACTGGCAGATGCCCGGCTGGACATTAAATTTGACAGGCGAACCCTTATATAATGCCTGTTCTACACGGGTTCATCGTGATGTGGCCCATTACCAGGGCATCATAAAAGAATACGATGTGATAAACGAACCTGTTCACGAAACCTGGCTTTATGAGCAGGCCGGCGATTCGATAAAATGGAATGCCTTCAAGTGGGCCGATGAAGAAGACCCTGATGCACGCCTTTTTGTTAATGAATACAATGTTATAGTCTGGGGTTCAACAGCCGATTATGTGAATACCATCCAGGAAATGCTCGATCATGGCGCCCCGATTGACGGCATCGGTGCACAAGGCCACATGGAAGGCACCTTAAACTGGCTGGATATTAAGAATAAACTCGACCAGTTGGCAACTCTCGGTCTGCCTATAAAAGTCACGGAATTTGACATGAAGATCGACGAACAACATATAAGCGACCAGAGCATGGCCAACTCATATGGTACTATGATGCGTATATGCTTCTCGCATCCTGCCGTGGAAGGCCTTATTTGGTGGGGATTCAAAGATCCTACCTACCGTAACGGATCGGGAATTTTTGATGAAAATAAGCGGCCCAAAATTGCTGCCGATACAGTATACCACCTGATCCATGAAAAATGGTCGACCAACATTTCGGATAAACCGGCTGGTGACGGCACCATCTCATTCCATGGCTTTTTCGGTGATTATGAGATCGGTGTGAAAACCGGCGATGAATATATGGTGATCCCGGCCTCCTGTCTTAAGGCCGATGACGGCACAGAAATAGCCCTTAGCCTTACCGATGCTGTTCCTGAACATCCGAAACTTATCGGGGCCGATCATAACCTGGATGGAACCGTGGTGTACCTGTATTTCGATAAGCCCATGAGCGATCCTTCGGCCGAAGCTTCCAATTTTATTCTTTATGCAGTGGCAGCTTCAACGATAAATTCCGCCAGTCTTGGAGAGGATCCGAGTGTTATCGAGTTGAACCTGGCATCGAACCTGCATTATAACAATTACTATTCTATCTCTTACCTTCCCGGTAATCTTACTTCAGCCGATGGCGGAACTCTTGAAATAACGGGGCCCGAAACCGTACCCAATAATATCCCCGGATGCGTAAGCGCCGAAACAACCGTTGACGGCACTGCCATTGAACTTATTCTTAGCGAACCTATCAGCGATCCCTCAGGTTCGCCCGGTAACTTTGAGGTAGAAGTAAACGGTGATCCGGTCGAAATCACCGGTGTGGAATATAAAACCGGTTACGACTCCGTATTTGTTATTTCACTGGCCAACCCTGTCGTCAATTCCGATATGGTTGTCAGAGTTTCCTATACACGTGGTACGCTTCATGATGACGACGGCTATCTGATGGATGATATATATCGTCTGCTGGTTACCAACAATGTACCAAGTGCCATTCAGGAGGAAAATGAATCGGGAATTCAATTTTATCCCAATCCATTTGCCAGCGAGCTGATTATAAAAGCCGGTGAAACCGGAAGTTTTGATGAAATAGCGCTGATTGATATCAATGGAAAAGAAGTGTTACACAGCACGACAGATAACACCGTTCATTACGCCCTTCACACATCGGGACTTGTATCAGGAACCTATCAGCTGATAGTTTATAAAAACGGAAAAGTAATTGCTAAAACACATGTGATAAAAGAATAAACTTACTTTTTCCCCTAAGCCAGAGGGGCTGTCTAAAAAAGTCTCTTAGTGAGACTTTGTGTTTACTTTGTGCTCTTTGTGGTAAAGATTTCAAAATTGATCCACAAAGGTTTATAAAGCAGATCCAGAGATACACATAGAAAAAATGTATAGGATAAGTAATTTTATCAGACTTTTTAGACAGCTTCTTCCTTATTGCAGCCTATCCGATCCTTTGTAAATTTCCAATTCCTCCTCCGAATTTATGTACGAATCCGCACATGAAGTGTCAGATAAACGATCAATTAATCCCATTCTGGCCGGTATTAAAATCTATTATAAAATATTAATTTAATGATAGTTACAAAATATGGCATACTTAATGTTTTATCAGCGACATAACAGTATAAAAAATAAACCATGTGCAAAAAAAGTTTAACCCAAAGAAAAAAAATCGGTCTGATCATAGCAGCAGGACTTGGTTTACTCATGACGCAGAATTATGCAACGGCTTCCGGCGGCGATAAAGATGTTGACACCAGTTCGGGAATAACCACACAGAAAAAAGAAATAACGCTTCAGAAAGCTGAAGACGAAAGCGCCTCAAATGTTGCTTGCTTTAATGCATCTTCACTTCAGGAAGCATCGGAAAAGGAGATGGAAATTGAAAACTGGATGCTGAATCCGGATAATTCGTTCTGGCAGGAAAGCGAAATAAACCTTGAAAAGTGGATGTATGATATACATAGTAACTTCTGGGAAAAATTCCTCAACGACGATACTCAGGAATATGCAATTGAAGACTGGATGATTAATCCTTCAGACTGGACAAAGGATACTGATCTGTTGGCAGGAGTCGCTGACGATTCAAAATAACATATGTTGAATCATCGACTCTGATTAATGGGCAAATGATAAAATGAACATAATTAATAAAAGA
>CAYUAV010000395.1:0-4338 GCA_964442665.1 uncultured Bacteroidales bacterium | reverse complement strand
TTTCAACTGATCGTAATGTAATATTTTCTAAGGATTTAGCTCATTGAAAGGTATTTAATTTTTTTAATGTAATACTCTAAATTTTACAATGAAAATGTCTGGTTAATAAGACTTTCAATAATAATTCTGTTTTATGAATATATCTATTTATAACCTATCGATTGCCTGAAACTTCTGCAATGAACAGTAACGTCACCTCTATTGCCCTGACCGTGCCTGAGCTGATAAACATTATCACTGCACTTAATCTGCTTATTTTGTTCATTATTTTATTTTTCCGAAAAGAAAATACCCTGCCTAATAAAGTACTTGCATTTATATTACTACTCCCGGCACTTAGCTTTATTAACAACTATCTCATCCTTTCAAAACAAGTCTGTTTATTCTCTTCTATCGTCTTTATAAGTCAGATAGGCGCATTGGTTGGTGCCCCTTTGATATACCAGTACACCCGGATTTTCATGGGCAGGAAATGGAACCCGTATTTCATTCTGCATATTCTCTCTTTTCTCACTATTCTTATTTGCTCTTACTATTTTCTGGCTTTTCTGGGCTATGACAGGCAGACAAAGGATCAATTTGCCAAAAACATAATGCACGAGATTTACCCTGAGTACCTTACCCTGATCCGGGGCGCTTTTTTTATTCTACTTAATGCATATTTCTTTGTTATTGCCCTTCAGGTCATTTTGTTTTCAAGGAAAATTATGGATACACAATCGGAGCTTGAAAAATTGAAAATCAGGTATCTGCAACATTTTATCATACTTCTTTGGGCTCTGAATCTAACCATTCTTGTCCTGTATCTTTTCCTGGTCAATTATTATGTCGATTTTCTTGCAGTTCCAGTGGTTACTACAATATTTTATATTTTCCTGGTAAAAACAGCATTCAATCACACGGCAGTTTTTACCCGAAGCAATTTTTCAATCTTCAAACAATCCCTTTCAAATCTTGAAAATCTTGACGTTTCAAAATCGGGAATAAAAGAATTCAGTGCGGAAGAAATCGATCATATCACTGAAAAGCTGAATCACCTGATGGATGAGGAAAAGATCTATATCGATTCTGATCTGAGTATCGTTAAACTCGCTTCCAATTTGGAGCTTACAATTCATCAGACTTCCTATTTTATTAACAGGCATCTTGATTCGAATTTCTTTAACCTGATCAATTCAAAGCGTATTGAGCTGGCCAAGGAGAAGATGAGACAACGAGGTGAGCGATCGGAAATAGAAGTAATCGGATTTGAGGTGGGCTTTAACAGCAAATCGGCATTTTACAGGGCGTTTAACCGATATGTACAACAATCGCCTTCGGAGTTTATTAAGGATAAATGAATCGGACAACAGACAAAAACAATTTCCCACTTTATAAACCGGGAATTCACCCGGAAAAAATTTCCTCCCACTTTATAAACAGAAACTTCAAATTACTGTGCACCTGTTAGTTTTGAGGTTAGTATTAATTTCAAAACTAAACGATATGAAAACTTTAAAACTTTTATCAATGGTAATTTTAGCGGGTATTTGTTTTAATATCCGGCAGATATCAGCTCAGGATGAATCGATGGAATACAGGAATGAATTTCGGTTCGGTGTCTTTCAGTTGTTTGGAAATAGCTTATATACCAGTTATGAAAGGCTATACGGAAACAACGGGACTTCATTTTCGGTAGCTTTAACATATAAAGATACTTATGATGAATCCGTATCGGGCATTTTAGTTGCAATCGATCAAAAAGTGTATCTGAAGGAGGTTCCTTTTGATTATGGGAATCTCTATTTTTCTCCGGGATTGAAATTCCGTTACAGGGAATATACAGGCTCGAATTATGCCGATAGGATAACTACTTATGGATTCCAGGTTGTTATGGGCACTAAATACACTGTATTCAACCGTTTGGTTATCGATCTTTATTTCGGAGGAACCCTCAATCAATCTTTCATTAATAAAGCGAATACCAGCACTGAAAGTTATGATGAAACGTATTTAAAACCAGGGTTTACCGGAGTTGCTCCTGTAATAAATTGTACTTTTGGATTTAAGTTTTAGTTGATATTATATACTATGATACCGACAAATAATAGAACCCTGAAAAGTCTGGCATTATTGGCACTGATGCTTATTTCAGGGTTTATTATTCTGTCTGTTCTGGTGCATATCACTAATCCGGGTATTAATCCGGTGCGATTTTCGCTAAGCCGGTATAGCCATACTCCAAACGGTTATCTTCTTTCAGTCGGCCTGTCAATGGTAGGCCTGGCTGAACTTATTATTGGTATGTTACTGAATTATGAAAAGGGTATCAGGCAAAAATGGATAACCCTTTTACTTTTTATTATGGGGATCACTGCTTTTATTATCGCTATATTCCCCATGGATATTGAACCTGCAGGTACAATTCCGGGAACCATCCACATCTATGCAGCCGGTACTCAATTTGTATTGTTCCCGATCTGTGCGTTGATCTACGGTTTAAAGCATCATGGTCTGGGTTTACGATTATTTTCAACGTACATGGGTATAGCAGCGATCATCATACTTCCTTTCATTACATTTACAGTTTTCACAGAAAATCCCTTATTAATGCCGTTTTATGGCTTGCTTCAGAAAATATACATTTTTATGATTATATTTTGGTTAGGCGTAATTGACTCAAGCCGGGTCAGTATTAGAAAATAGGAATTAATCAGATGCTCTCTGTTTTGATTCTAACTGATTTTAAACTTCATAGACAAATAATCAGTAAGAAGATAAAAATAGAATATATTCGTTACAGAAATTTTCTTATTTCGTTTGATTTCAGCTGCCTGTTGCTCATACCTTAAAATATAAATGAGTCAGTATGCAATACTTATAATGTAACCGATTGATTATTAGATTCGTAAAATGGATGATTCAAACCGAATAAATTCTAACTTAAACCAATCGCTATGAAATCAATCATCGTTCTCTGGGCGTTTCTGTTTGCTTTCAGCATACAGGTTTTCCCGCAACTTATTGTTGATCATAACTGTACGAATATTACAGCTATCCCTCAATCTGCCATTGAGCAGGCCAAAGTACAATTACATATTGCATATGGTCATACTTCACATGGTAGTCAGGTCACCAACGGAATGACAGGTCTTGTTGAATTTGCCAATAACGGAGGTCGCGGATTAGCATTTCCCGACGATATTTTTCAATGGAATAATGACGGTTCCGGTGGAGCACTCGATCTGCATGATTATGCCATGGACGGCGATGTGGGTTATTGGCCCGACTGGTATAATAATACAGTAGCTTACCTTAACGATCCATCTCATGATGATGTGAGTGTGATCATGTGGTCGTGGTGCGGTCAGGTAGGCAGCAAATACAGCAATGGTTTACTCTGGGATGAATATCTCGAACCTATGAGTTCCCTGGAAAGCGATTATCCGGATATCACTTTCGTTTATATGACCGGTCATCTCGATTACTGGAACCGGGAAAATGTAAATGCAGCAAATGATTCGATACGTTCGTTTTGCCGGAATAACGGCAAGGTACTGTTCGATTTTGCCGATATCGAAAGTTACAGCCCTGACGGGACCTGCTATAAGGATAATGCCGATGATGCCTGTGATTATTATAATGAAAGTGGTGACAGTATTGGTAACTGGGCGATTGAATATCAGGAGTCGCATATAGCCGGAATCGACTGGTACTATTGCGGATCGGCACACAGTGAGCCCTTGAATGCGAATATGAAAGCCTATGCAGCCTGGTGGATGTTTGCCTCTCTGGCAGGCTGGAATTATGATCCTCCTGTATCAACTACTCCGGAAAAAGATGATCCCATCGGTTATGTTTACCCCAACCCTTCAGGCGAATTTGCTTTTATTGAAATTCCATTTATTTCAGAAGGCAATATAAAAATCGATATACTCTCATCTAGTGGTTCCGTTATGGCTAGTTACCTGGAATCTTTTACCGTGAATGAAAAATCAGTGTTTTATATAAATACGGGTAACCTGCAGCCATCATTTTATTATATAAGGGTCATAACACCCTTCGGTTCAAATGTTTATAATTTATCTGTAGTCAGGTAAATCTGATATAGTGTATGAATGATACATAAACTTTATCAAAAAATTAATCCGGTCTGTCTGCGTTACTCCTGTTGAAATACCTGAATTCTTTGTGACAAGTTCAATGACAGTTTATCTGAGAGATCCCAGGAGAATTTTAGTGAGTTCTAAACAGACCGTGGGGAATCATATGCATTCGCTATCGATAATATGATTTGATAATTTTCACAAATTTCCATTTTCAAAAATTCACGGACCAATGAGATGAAACTGGAAATTT
>CAYUAV010000394.1:970-4365 GCA_964442665.1 uncultured Bacteroidales bacterium | reverse complement strand
CGCAATGGCGTCACAGGCAGAGGTTTCTTCTACATAAAACTAAATAAACACTAAAAAAAATTAACAGGAATAAAAACGTGAACAATTACGATATAAAAAAAATACCTGTTCAAAATCTTGAAGAAATAGTATCCGTTAAGGGTTATAGAGGTGTGGACCGTGATATAACCGACCGTAAAAAAGCAGAGGACAGGTTACAAAAAGAGAGGGACAGGGCACAAAAATATCTCGATATCGCCGGGGTTATTTTCATGGCTATAAACACAAATGGTGAAGTTATTCTTACCAATCGTAAAGGAAGTGAGATTTTTGGATATTCCCAGGATGAGATCGTGGGTAAAAACTGGTTCGATAATTTTTTGCCAGTTCACATCAGGGACCAGGTTAAAACCGTGTTTGAAAGGTTAATGGCCGGTGAGATGGAACCTGTTGAATACTTCGAAAATCCCATTTTGACCAGGAACGGAGAGGAAAGAATCATAGCATGGCATAATACCATATTGAAGGACGATACAGGAAAAAGTATCGGTACCCTGAGTTCGGGAGAAGATATTACTGATAGCAAGCGTGCAGAGGAAGAGATAAAAAGCCTGGCCAAATTTCCTTCTGAAAATCCAAATCCTGTTATGCGAATCGACAGAAATGGATTGTTGTTATATGCCAACAAGGCAGCTTTCTCAATGTTAACTGAGTGGAAACTCCAAATAGAGCAGCCCATACCACAAGTATTAAAAGAGCTGGTGGAAAAAGCAAAAAAACACTCAGTTTGGACAGAAGATGTTTCATGTTGCGAGAGATATTTTTCATTGACTACTGCCTATTCTTCAGAAGGTGGTTATACCAATGCTTATGCCCGTGATATTACCGAACGCAAAAAAGCGGAGGAAGAACTTCAAAATAAAAATGAAGAATACCATACCTTAAATGAGGAATTGCAGGAAAGCCTGCAACGAATTCAAAAAATAAATAATGAACTGGAAGAGGCTAAGGAAAAGGCCGAAGAGAGCGACCGCCTGAAATCAGCCTTTCTTGCGAACGTTAGCCATGAAATACGTACTCCTATGAACGGTATCCTGGGCTTTGCCAATCTGCTAAAAGAAACCAAACTTCCTTCCGATAAGTACCTGCAATATATCAGCATCATCGAGGAAAGCGGCAACCGCATGCTCGGCACCATCGACGACCTTATTGATATTTCCAGGATAGAAGCGGGACAAGTAGAGGTTAACCTGACGGCTACGAATGTAAATGAGCAAACCGAATACCTTTATTATTTTTTCAAACCTGAAGCTGATAAAAAGAATATCCGGTTAACCTTTAAAAATTCACTAACTGCGGATGAAGCTATAGTTCAGACAGATAAAGAAAAACTTAATGCCATATTAACTAACCTTCTGAAAAATGCCATTAAATATACCAGGCTGGGCAGTATCGAATTTGGGTATTCTTTAAAAGCTGATCTGCTTGAGTTCTTTGTTGAAGATACAGGTATCGGTATCCCTAAAGACAGGCACAAGGCAATTTTTGACCGTTTTGTACAAGGTGATCTGAGTCTTACAAGACCTTACGAAGGAGCTGGTCTGGGACTTGCCATAACAAAGGTATTTGTCGAAATACTTGGAGGTGAAATTTGGCTTGAATCCGTTGAAGGGGAAGGTTCAACATTTTATTTTACTATTCCTTTCAGGGATAAGAAAAGAGAGGAAAACGTAATGGTCAGTGTCGGTTCTGAGTTCAGCATTGCAGATAAAATTAAAAACCTGAAAGTACTCATAGTTGAAGATGACACAGCTGCAGATATGTTCCTCACGGAGCTGCTCGAACCGAAATGCAAAAAAATCCTGCACGCAAAAACAGGTAAGGAAGCCGTTGAACAATGCCTTTCAAATGATGATATTGATGTGATCCTCATGGATATAAAAATCCCTGAAATGGATGGTTATGCTGCATCGCGAAAGATCAGGGAATTTAATAAAGATGTATTTATAATAGCACAGACAGCCTATGCTCTTTCGGGCGATCGGAATAAAGCTTTAAATGCCGGATGCAACGATTACCTGACAAAACCCATTAAAGGCAATGAATTGATTGCTGCCATAGAAAAAAGTATGAGATAATCTGTTGAATCAAGGTTATGTGGTACATCACATATCTATTTTAATAGATATTTGATTACCGGGAAATAATTTTTGATCTGTTATTAAAAACCTTTTTATTGAAAAACGACTAAAATTAAATATTACGAAGCAACTTTTTATTGGATATTTTCATCTAAGAGAACGAAGTATATTTAATCATCCGGATTAAACTCTGCAATAATGAAAGCACGAGCACTTGTCTTTGGTATAGTATTGCTGATAAGCAATGAGGTCAACTGTAATATAGCTCCTCCACAAGCCTATATATCCGAAATTTACATTGAATCTCCAACCTCCTGGTGGATAGAGCTGGGTTTTCATACAGATGGAAATCCTGAAGACTGGTTTGACAGCCTGGTTGTGGAAACCCGCTATGGCAGTTCGATAATTACAGATTATCCGGTAATTGACGTGAGTTCAGATGGAAGAGGATTTCCCTGTCTGATGGTAATATCAAATGATGATCTGGAACAACCATTGGAAATTGACAGAGAAAATGATTTTGTGAAAATCTACAGCTTCATCGGTTCAACAGCAAATACAGATTACCTGGCTTTTGGCAGGCACCCTGATTCTGAATTTCTGCTTTTTAAAGAAAATCATTCCCTTGCCAGGGTAGTTTATTTTGATCATTGTACCGGATTTTTCTCATTGGATAATACACCCTCCGAGGGAGCAAATAATTTGGCAGACGGAGTCTCGGGAATTGTGAGCGGTTACCTTCTTGACAGGGATCATAATCCTATCGCAAACTCGGAGATTGAAGGATATATATGCTCCGTTATTACCAATGAGTATGGATATTATAATGGTAGTGTATTATCAAAAACCTATATTTTCGATTCGATAAGCATATGGACGGATCAACGTGAAGTGTATTTATTTGAACCTGACACCATCAATGTTTTTCCCGATTCTACCTACTCTGAAGATATTATCTTGTTATCACATTATATTGATAGCTCAGATTCTCCCGAATATTCTTCTATTATTTATTATAAAACGTTAAATCCGGCAATTATAACAAGTTTCCCAAATCCCTTTAAAGAACATATTACATTTTATATTACATTAAATGGAATAGTTAATTTTAATGCAATCGACTTTGAAATATTTAATGCTTATGGTCAACAGGTTTATTCCACTAGCCTTTCAGATCAATATGGAAGTATTATCTTGTCATCCGGTATTGTGTCCGGCTGGAAGGCCGGTATTTACTATTACCGTTTACTTATTGATGGCAAATCCTCAGACAAG
>CAYUAV010000394.1:0-960 GCA_964442665.1 uncultured Bacteroidales bacterium | reverse complement strand
AAGTTAAATGCTTTTATCAAACTCTGAATATGTTACGATATATTTTTTATTGTTTCCTCACCGTCTTAATGTGTAAAACAAATGCCCAGAATATCTCGTTTTATAAAGAACACATTATATTTAAAATCGAAAACGGATATTTCCATGTAAATGGAACATATTATCTGAAGAACTACCGTAACTCAAACAATAATATAGTATTATTCTATCCCTTCCCAACGGATACAATTTATTCAGAAGTGGATTCACTTGTTATTTACAGCATCGAAACGAATCAGGAAATAACCGATTATAAGATAAACGAAAAAGGTGTACTATTTAGTTGTGAAGTAGATTCGGTTACTGCTTTACTGATATCTTATTGCCAGAAACTAAAGGGCAACGAAGCAAAGTATATACTCAGTACCACAAAACAATGGATGAAACCCCTTGAGGAAGCAGTTTTTGAATTAATAGTGCCTGTTGAACTAAGTATCACATCGTTTTCATATCCTCCCGAAAGTAGTCTGAGAATTGGCAATAAAATCATATACTATTGGCGAAAAGAGGATTTTATGCCTATAGAAGATATGGTTTTTACTTTCAATTAATCATTTTTGTCTCTTATGAATTACCCGGTAATAAGTCCCCAAAACCCGGCATCAAGTGCATGTGAGTAATCAATTTATCCCTGCTAATTTCTCCTGGCTTTTACTTTCTTGCAAATAAAATCAGAGACTTATCCTTACTCCCTCATCAGCACACAATATGAGTATCCATTCAATTCAATTGTTTCTTCTAACAGCACCGGAAGATCAGAAAATGCACCAACCCATGAAGTGTTCTGATATCCGACAGGAATATCATAATCAATGGGCGTACTGCGAACATTGGCTATAACGAAAACTTCTTCGTTGGTTGCAGTCCTGGTAAAACTAACCACATCATCCGTAGAATAATCCTCTAATTCTCCTGCAAGCA
>CAYUAV010000393.1:0-4375 GCA_964442665.1 uncultured Bacteroidales bacterium | reverse complement strand
TTCAATAGTAATTTTTTTCCAATCGATTGATTTTGATTCATTAAATTAATTATATATATACCGGCAGGTAAATTATTTAAGTCAATAATATCATCATCTATTAATTCCTGCTCTAGCATTAATATTCCATGGATATTTATAATACTTATACTTAATTTCTCCGTTTTATGCAGATTGATAAACAAATAATCATTAACAGGATTAGGATATAGTGTTATATTTGGCATTAGTGATTCTTCAGCAATGGCGGAAAGACGATAATCACACTCTCTATCACTAGGATAATATTCATTGCGATAGTAAATATTTTCATCCTCATAACATCGTAATAACCAATAACCTTCTACAAATGGTTCATCAATTGACATACCAAGGAAATTAAATGTCGACCCGATATATTCAAGAATCGGAGTCGGCACCTCCATAATGAAGTCATAACCACAATATATCCAATCGGCAGTATATGTGGGTTTACCATAGATTTTTTTTAGTATTGTTCCTTCAAGATTTATTTGGGAGGTACTATCAACAATATATTGAAAATTGTTATATGGAAATTCACCAGGGAAAGAATCATCCCTTATTGTAACTGTATCACCTGTTTCTACCGAAAAATCGTAAAGTTTATAATAATATCCATTTTCTTTATCATAATGAAATACTGAATCTGCATCAGCATAAAAATATTCATATGATGTTATGAATTCCCAATAATCATTATATACTAATAACATTTGGGTAAATTCGAATTTCCGACAATTTTGACTTTCAATAATAGTATCCTTAATAGATTCAATGATAAGCAATCCACCTTCACTACCCCAAGTACTGGTGGTATTATAATACCACTTCGCCCCTATAGGAGCCCATTCCTGGGAATAAATCAGGTTTGGGAATAGTATCAGCAGGAGAATTGCCTTTATTAGCAATCGAAATAAATAGTTGGTCATGATTTCGTATTTTGAAAGTTACTATTTCAATCCGTAAGTATCATCTTCTCGGTTCCGATCACCGTGCCATCGGCAATCAGCGTATAGTGATACATACCAGGTTGTAATTCGTTGCCATGAATGGTTATTAAACCCTGTCCGCGTTCTGTTACATTCATACTTTTTATTTGTTTTCCCTGAAGATCGTAGATATAAAAAGCTGCCTTCTGAACAGTAGACGGTAAAAAGTACTCAATGGTTGTGTTCTCTGAAAAAGGATTTGGGCAATTCTTTCCCAGCATGGTCTGTAAATCGCTTGGCACATCAGGTTCTTCAGCGTTTTTATCGTTCCCTTCCTGCAGTTTTTGCTCCAGCCTGAGGATCATTCTGTTTTGTTCTTTGATGGCTTCAACCAGCAAAGGTATAATTTGCATATAATTTACTGCATATACATCGGTACTGTCATCATACTTTACCACTTCAGGTGAAATTTCCAGCAATTCCTGGGCAATAAATCCATAATTATTCTTGCGGTCCCTTTCGAGCATTTCTCCGACTTCGGGACCTGTAATCATATCCTCTGAATAGGCATATTCTTTTTTCAGATCATATTTAACACCTCTCATATTCAAAATAATAGATAATGCCTTCGGAATATCCCGGATATTTTCCTTCTGCCTTGCATCGGATAATGTGATGTGATTATATGCATATATATATTTGAAGCCTTTATTTGAAAGGCCGATATTAGAAGTATTATTACTTTCCGGATATATGGCTGCTCCCATATATCCACCGCCACCAATAAAAATATCACTATAATTATGAATAAATTTAAAAGTGCCGGTAAGAGTCTTGAAACCGACACTTCCATCAATTTCCAGCTTGTTATAAGTTGTGGGGTTACATCCAAATCCTATATTTCCGCCCGAATTCATTTTTAACTGAGCATTAACAAGACAGAAACTGCTTGTTAAAAGCATACAAAAAATAAGTTTTTTCATACCGTAACATTTAATATGGTTAATATAAGGTTTCTTAAATAATAACGTTGTCAGAAAATGAACTGTAATAATAACCTTTACAACTGCTCTGTAATATACCCTGCAATGTCTTTCAGTATCTCATCTGTTAGTTCTAACGGATAACTTCAAAATCCGCTAACAAGTAACAAAATATTTGCATTGATAAAAAATTTTGATAAAAAATCGATTATTTAGACAACTTCGACAGGAAAAAGCCAAATAGGAAGATTAAACCTTGGTTTCAGCATTATAGACTTTTTTAAAGTGCTGAAGTTGTCACTATATTTTATAAGATACTTCACTCGTTAGCGGAGTTATTTAAAATAATCTGACTTACAATTCGACCCTCTCATGGCGCAAGCCTACCTAACCACAGTCAGGCGTCACGCTTGTGCCATAGGGGACGAAATAGATATGCTTATGCTTCCTGATCTTAAAAACCTATAATAAAAACGGTATTACAGCCTTCCTGTTCTCCGGGTATTCAGTAAAACTTTTCCTGTACCAGTCATGATGGTCGAGTGCCCGGGGAATTAAATTGACACAGGTCCAGATAAAAAAGGAGAGTGCAGGCACGCTCCAGCAGAGAATTGCAAAACCGCTCCATTCTATGATTTCCCCGAAAAAGTTCGGGCACGACAGGTAACGGAACAACCCTCCGTACGGAATCTGGTAACCGCTTTTTCTTCCTTTTCTCAAACGGATCAGTATCCGGTCGTGATACTGGTTTAAGGAGTATCCGGCTACAAACAGCAGCAGGCCGGAAATGATCCGTATGAAAAATATTGCATTCGTTTCGGGCAGGGGACAAAAATTGCCCACCCAGTACCCATTTACAAAACCGTTGACTGTGTTGAAAAACAGAGCAAATAGCATAATAACAACAGGCATTTTTTTACCGGCTGTCCGGATACGCAATGGGAAAAGAATATCACGGTGGAAATAATGAGCTGTCCAGAGGAATATTGCCAGGATCACAACGATGTTATGAAAGTCGGCTTTAGGCAGGGCAAAAAGTAAAAACACTGCCAGTGCCGGAAATTCCATAAGAAACCATCCCAGCCGGTTACCGATCATGGGTCCCCATTGTTTACTGGAATGTCGTCCGTAAGGGGCCGGAATAGTAAGGAGAATGGGGAATAACACCAGGGCGGTTCCGATCCAGACCCAGACTAATATTGTAAAAGTTGATCTTTCAATCATGTAATCAATCCCTGATGTTTATACCATGCAAATGTATCCGTCAGCGACTCGACGAGGGATCGGGGATGATAATCCAACTCTCTTTCAGCTTTTGCAAATGAGATATTCCGATGTGATTCTTTCAGGATTTCAAGCGAATCTCTGGTATAAAGAGGATGCTCGCCTTTTAGGGCAGACAGGAGACGGATAAATGGCAGTCCTATTTGTGCAACAAAAAGCGGTGCAACTATACCTGGTGTTCGGCCTCCGCTAATAGTCGAAATTACACCGGATAATTCTTTCAGACTGCTCCAATGTCCGGAGAGTATATACCGTTCCCCTCTTCTGCCATTCTTAACCGATGCAAGTGCAGCATGAACCACATCGCGTACATCGACCCAGTCGTAACCACCGGGGACCAAAACAGGAAGCTGGTTTTTATAAATTCTAATCAGGGCTTGGCCAAGGTATGAATTATGGTAATCATACGGGCCGATTACTGCAGTTGGTGTCAGGATCACTGCATTCAAACCTTTTTCTACAGCCTTTAATACAAGCCGCTCGCCTTCCGCTTTCGATAATTCGTATACTCTTTTTGTATTAACGATCAGGTTACGGTTTTCATCCATTACCCGGTCGAGAGGGTATATATCCAGAGCATGGATACTGCTGAAGTGTATTAACTTCGGTACGCGCTGTTTTTCGCAGGCTTTAAGCAGGTTTTCTGTTCCCTTGATATTGGTTTGCAATACCTGTGCTTCCGATTTTCTGTCGATTGCAATTTGCGCTGCCAGATGAAAAACCACATCTACCTCCTTGCACAAAACTTCAAGCGAATGCGAATTGAGCAAGTCACCCTCAATAATTTCCAACGGAAAACCCTCAAATGGTTTACGCGATTGATGCAATAATACTCTGATCTGTGCCCCTTGTGTTGTTAATTCGCGAACAAGACAGCTTCCGATATGGCCGCTTGCCCCTGTTATGGCAACTTTCATTTAAAGAAGAATTACAGGAATACATATAATCTGGACCTAAAACTACTATAAAAATACCGATCCTTTTTCAGAAGCAGATAAAATTTATCATATGTGTTTATATTTCAGCACCGGTTTTTTTTCATGCATCCTTATACCTGTGCTTGCCGGATTTTATCTTCATGCCATCCCGGGGAATTTAAAACAGCTTCAAGAACCTCTGTCGGTTCATTGACTAAACAAAAGGCATCGAGATGTTCGG
>CAYUAV010000392.1:0-4377 GCA_964442665.1 uncultured Bacteroidales bacterium | reverse complement strand
GAATCCCGATATCCGGGTTCATCAAAGGTTGAAAATATAAAAAATTATTGTTATCCGTATTCACTTTTGACATATTGTTATGTTATAATGAAAAAACATCAATAATTACGGAATGTCGGGAACCTGTTGAAAATTTTCATTGAACAAACTTCGTTTTCCTGATGTTATCAGGAGAAATAATGAATAATCCCTATTTTTGCAACTCATAAAAAGTTCGCATCATGAATGTATCAAAAGAAAAAGTTGTATCACTTACTTATGAATTAAGGCTCGATAGTGCTGAAGGAGAAGTAATTGAAACACTGACTGCTGAGTCACCACTCACCTTTTTATATGGTACCGGAGGCTTATTACCCAAGTTTGAAGAAAATATAGACGGACTGCAGATTGGTGATGATTTCGATTTCAGTTTGAAATCGCACGAAGCTTATGGTGAAGTAAGAAATGATGCTATCGTAAATATTCCCATTGCTGCTTTCGAGATCGATGGCAGGATCGATGAAAATATGCTTAAAACAGGAAATAAGATACCTATGCAGGATGCATCGGGGAATAAACTTACAGGTATAGTGCAGGAAGTTGCAGATGATAAAGTGATTATGGATTTCAATCATCCCCTGGCAGGAAGTGACCTCTTCTTTAAAGGCCGGATAACAGAAATCAGGGAAGCTACGGAAGAAGAATTATATCATGGTCACGCGCATTATCCCGGTAGCTGCGAAGGTTGCAGCGACTGCGGAGGAGAAGGAGGCCATTGTTAATAAGCATAATTTTAAATGTTCCGGGGACTGTCTATTAACGTATTGTGAAATCGTCAGCATCGTCCAGTACAGGAAAATCTTTACGAAACTGTTCCAATTCTTTTTTGTTCAGTGTTACCATTAGCAGGTCCTCAGTATTTCCGAGACTAGCTATGGTTTCACCTTTAGGAGAAATTACCTGCGACCGGCCAACATAACCAACTGATAACCCATCGACACCAATACGGTTAATGCCGGCCACATAGCATTGATTTTCAATAGCCCGGGCCATTAGTAAAACTTCCCAGGCATGTTGCCGTGCCATAGGCCAGTTTGCAGTATAAATAAGAAGGTCGTAGTTTAAATTATTGCGACTCCAAACCGGAAAACGCAGATCGTAACAAACCTGGGGCATAATATTCCAGCCTTTGACTTTGAAAGTTACCCGCTCGTTTCCTGCCTGGTATATTTGCTTCTCCGCTCCTATCGTAAACAAGTGCCGCTTATCATAATGTGTAAAACTCCCGTCGGGGAAGGCAACAATAAACCGGTTATAGTAAACTCTTTCATCGTTAAAGGGATGACTACCTGCCACACAACTTTTGAGACTATTAGCAATTTTCGACATACTTTCAAGCACCTGTTCCTGCTCCCGGGAAGTTACAACTGCCGGATCGGGAATAAATCCGGTGGAAAACATCTCGGGCAGTATAATAAGATCAGTCTGTTCATCAGTATTGAAAACCATTTTTTCTACTTTTTCCAGATTTTTCTGAACATTGAGCCAAGCGATATCAAGCTGAACCAGTATAATATGTAATGTCTCATCCATGCTTTACCTTATAAATTAACGCTTATAAGCCAGCATACGTGTAATTTTGATGATAAGTTCTTCGGGTTGAAACGGTTTCACAATATAATCGTTTGCCCCTGCTGTATAAGCTTTCTGTATGGCATCGCCCAGATGACTGCGGCTGATAATAAGAACAGGAACCGTACTTTTTAAATCTTCACGTAAATACTCGACCACTTCAAAACCACTTTTTTTGGGCATAAATAAATCGAGTATAATTAAATCATATTCTTCCGATTCGACAGTTTCGATAGCTTCAAGACCATCATCTACGGTTGTAACTTCGTAGCCGAGTCGCACCAGCGAACGAACGACAATCTTCTGCATCATTATGTCATCTTCTGCATAAAGAATCTTCATAATGCATTATTAAAATCGCGATCAAAAATCTGTATCAGTCTGTTAATTTTATCATCAACACTATCAATCAGAGCCTGCACCAATTCAAGGTTTTCATTCTTTTTTGTATACTCCTCTATCAGCATAAGATCGGATTCAAGTTGTCTGGCACCTAAAAAAGAAACCCCGGGAATAATTCTGTGAGTCTCTTTACTTAACGCATCAATTTCCTGATCGTTCAATAATTTTTTTGCTTTTAACAAATAATCAGGAGCAATTTCCTTGAATGTCGAAATCATTTCATGGATAAATTCCGGATCGCCCCCTGAAATTTTATTCAGAAAAGCCAGGTCGTATAGTTTTTCCTCTTCCATTGTAATTGGCCATAATTTGTTACAAAATTGGAAAAAAAACAAAACACTGCGCAGAAACTTATTAGTGCTTTATTGACAATCGTGAGTAAAATGGATTAATTTTTGCATTAATGTAATTGAAATGCTATTTTCGCAAATCATTATCGTGTGACTGAAAAAGAGTTAGCTAGTAAAAACTGTAATATGAAAACAAATTTATTCAACCGTTTAATCCCCGTCGCCGTATTACTTTTATTAAGCAGCGTCATCTTCGGACAGCGACAGATTTATGAAAATCCGAATTATGGCCCTGACAGTGCATCGCGGATGGAATGTGCCAGTAATCTGTCAATTATGAACCAGTATGTCAAAATCAATACATTGGAGTATGCTTACGACTCCTGGCGGTATTGTTACTACAACTGTCCTCAGTCGAGTAAGAATATCTATATACACGGGTCGAAAATCCTGAAGTACAAAATTGAGAATGCAACCGATGAGAAACTGAAAGATGCCTGGGTCGATACATTGATGATGTTGTATGATCAGCGAATTAAATACTTCCAGCAGCCCGGTTATGTATATGGCATGAAGGGTATCGATTTATTACGCTATCGGAAATCTGCTATACAGGAAGCATATAATTATCTGGAAAAATCGGTTGATATACGTGATGAAAAAGTTGATGAATCGGTTGCTGTTACTTTTATTTCTACAACCTACATTATGATGCAGCAAGGTCTTGTCAAACCCGATGTAATGATCAATAATTACGTGAAGATCATGGACCTTCTCGAACAAAAAGTTAACAGCGGTGATAAGGATCCTAAAATTGCACAAGCCATTGAAGGTGTTGAAAAAATATTTGCTGAAAGTGGTGCTGCAGATTGCGAATCGTTAATTACTATTTTCACACCAAAATTTCAGGAAAATCCTGATGACATTCAATTACTTAAAAAAATTACTACACTCCTTTCACAAACAGGTTGTGAAAAATCAGAACTATATGCCCAAACAGCCGAAAAATTATACCAGTTAGAACCTTCAGCCGATGCAGCTGCCAAGCTAGGAAGTCTTTTTGCTGTTAAGGAAGATTACAATAAAGCTACAAGTTATTATAAGCAGGCTGTTGAAAATGAAACAGATACTGAGAAAAAAGCATTTGATTACTATCAATTAGCAAAAGTTGCTTTTCAGACAAAGGATTACACTGTAGTCCGAAAATATTGTCAATCAGCAATTAGTCTGAAAAGTAACTATGGTGAGGCTTACATTCTTATCGGATCGGCCTATGCAGCCAGTAGTTCATCGTGCGGGAACAATGATTTTGAAAAACAGGCCGTTTACTGGGTTGCCGTCGATAAATTTGTAAAAGCAAAATCAGTCGACCCCTCGGTCAGCGAAGTTGCAGATGAGCAGATAAAAGCTTATTCACAACGTTTTCCGAACAATGAAAATGCGTTTTTTAACGGTTATACCGATGGCCAGACCTATACGGTAGGTTGCTGGATTAATGAATCAACTATAGTTCGTACGACAAAGTAACCGGCAATAATTTGCCCCGGTTATTACCGGGCAAAACCTAAATATCCCAGTAACTCTCAGTTAATATGTGTTCAAATCCGGCTACAATATTAAGATTGCATGTTGTTACATGAACGACTAAATAGAATTTCAGGGACATTAACCTGTCAGATATGTATCAACAATTACCGAATTTCAAATTTATAGCCCACTCCTTTTATCGTCTTTATAGAGCTTTCACCAATCTTTTCCCGTAATTTACGGATGTAAACATCGATTGTCCGGTCACCAACAAAAATATCGGTTCCCCATAGCTGATCAAAGATTTCTTCACGCGTAAAAACTCTTGATGGTTTTGAAGTCAGCAGTGTAAGTAATTTGAATTCCTTACGTGGAAGACTAAGTTCCTTATTACCCTTGAAAACAAGATGCCGCTCCTGATCAATGACCAGATCGTTGAAACGGAGTGCTTCCTCATCTTTAATTTTTTCTGTTTCACGGGCACCATACCTGCGAAGAATGGCATGCAAACGGGAAACTAACACTTTGGGTTTTATCGGTTTTGTTA
>CAYUAV010000391.1:0-4379 GCA_964442665.1 uncultured Bacteroidales bacterium | reverse complement strand
AGTATCCCAATTCTCCCGGTTCGACAACCTCACGGGCATCAGATTCGGATTTGATCTGTAGCGGTATGGCAAAGTATATTTCTTCGCCCCATACATTGCACTCACCCTCAAAGGGGAGATTTTCATAGATCTTTCGGGCAGTCGGGGTATCGTAAAGCTCTGCCAGGACCGTATTATTCTGCATCCGAATTTGAATGGTGTTCATGATATTCACAAATTTGCGTTATAAAAATCCGGTTATTCCTCATCCCGCTCTTTCTCCCGTTCTCTCTTCTTTCGGCCGAAAATCCTGCGGAGGAAATCCGAAATCGATTGTTCGGTCTTATCCAGCATATCCATCAGCGTATCATATTCTTCTTCGCGGTAATCGACACAGTCGAGCAGGGCCTTCGTACTTTCACTGATATGAAATCCCGAGTAACGCGAAGCCCTGTATACCGGGTCGGTATAGACTTTTTGCATAAAGCGGGCGAAAATGGGTAATGCCATATAGGCACCCTGTCCGTATGTCAACGACCGGAATCGTATCACCGGATTATCGCCGCCAACCCAGACAGCGGTTATCAGGTCCGGTGTCAGACCAACAAACCAGCCATCGGAATGGTTCTGTGTGGTACCGGTCTTTCCTGCCATTTCATTCTGAAATCCGTATACGGAGCGAAGTGAAGCCCCGGTACCTTTATTCACTACATTACAAAGCATGGCATTCATAATTTCGGCTGTCTGTTGCGAAATAACCGAATCGTTCCCGATTTCGGGACCCTGGGTGAATATGACATTTCCTGCCTGATCTTCGATACGCCTGATATACACAGGATCGACCCTGTAGCCCTTATTTATAAATACAGAATAAGCCTGAACCAGCTCATATAATGATACGGTACCTGTTCCTAATGCCAGTGAGGGGACCTCGGGCAGATCGCCTTCAAATCCCATTTTCTCTGCCAGTTTTACGACATCCTTTATACCCACATCCATAATAAGCTGTGCGCTAACCGTATTCACAGAGTGTGTGAGAGCTCCCTGTACGGAATAGTACCCGCCATAATCCCTGTCGGCATTACGTGGGGTCCAGTCATCGAACTGGACATAAACAATGCTGTCGTTACTGTAAAAAGCGCAGGGTGAAATACCCTTTTCCAGAGCAGCAGCATATACAACAGGTTTGAACGTTGAACCGGCCTGGCGGTGGGCCGTGACATGATCGTATTTGAAATACTTGTAGTTAATACCTCCGACCCATGCCTTTACAAAACCTGTCCTGCTTTCCATACAGATCAATCCGGCCTGCAGCATGGCAAAATGGTGTAATATGGAATCGAGGGGTGACATGTGAACTTCCTTTTCGCCCTCCCAGGTAAATATCCGGGTATCGACAGGCTTTTTCAGTTCCGCAAGTATCTCATCCCAGGTCTTGTTCTGCTTCGCCAGCTTTTCATACCTTTTGCTGGCTGTGATCTCGTTTTTGGCGATTTCAGGATCCTTTTTCCATTCTTCCCTTCCTTTCCAGTGCCTGTCGAATTCCTTTTGCAGAGCTGACATATGTTCTTTAACTGCCCGTTCGGCATACGTTTGCAGGCTGTAATCGATGGTCGTATAGATTTTCAATCCATCGGTGTAAATATTATAAGGAGATCCGTCGGGCCGGGGATGATCTTTGGCCCATTCCTTAAGTGCCAGCCGTAAATATTCCCTGAAATACGGTGCCGGTCCTTCATCGTGCTGAAGGGTCCTGTAATTGAGCTTAATGGGCAATTCGGACAGGGAATCAGCCTGCTGTTGCGAAAGGTAATTGTACCGAACCATTTGGTTCAGAACAATATTGCGCCGTGCCAAAGCTGCTTCATAATTACGGGCTGGATTATAATCGGTGTTGCCCTTCAGCATTCCGACCAGTGTGGCTGATTCCTGCCGGTTTAGTTTTGGTGGTTTTTTATTGAAGAAGACCAGCGCGGCTGTTTCAATGCCAAAGGTATTATCGCCAAAGGGTACTGTGTTCAGGTAAAGCTGAAGTATCTCACTTTTTGTGTAGACTTCCTCCAGTCTCCGGGCAATAATAATTTCCCTGATTTTTGCTACAGGTAGCGTTAAGAATCCTAACCGTTTCCGCGGATACAGATTTTTAGCCAGTTGTTGCGTTATCGTGCTTCCGCCTCCACTTTCTTTATTAAAGAGCAGGACAGATTTCACAAGGACCCTTAGCATACTCCGTGTATCAACGCCATGATGACGGTAGAAACGGGCATCTTCCGTAGCGATCAGGGCATTAATGAAAAAATCGGGAATATCATCGATGTGTGTATTGGTCCGGTTTTCGACATAATAACGCCCCAGCAGGTAATTATCGGACGAATAGATTTCGGTGGCCGTATAATTCCGGACTTCACTCAGTTCTTTTTTACCGGGCAAATGGCCGAATACACCCATGTATACTAATCCCAGCAACAGGAGAGAAAGTACCAGACATCCTGAAATACATATTGCGATTCCTTTCAGCACAATCCTTTTATGCTGAACTCTTTTTTTGCGCGATTTTCTTTTAGCCATGCTTCATGCTGAATTCAGATGAAAATTACGGTATTACCAGTTATACCGGATCAGTATTTTCCCCTGGGTATGTTCTGCTTCGCTGTATGCGTGTGCCTCGGCAATTTCATGAATGCCGAATACTTTATCGATGCAGATTTTAAGCTGGTTTGTCTGTACCCAACTGAGCAGCAGATTCAGGTCGTGCTGGTTATGTCGCATCAAAAGGGTTTTAACCTTTTTTCCATTTGTGAATACCGACAATATTTTATGCCAGAGGATCTTAGGCCGTGGAAGGGTATTAATATAAACTCCTCCGGGAAGCAAAATGTGCTTGCATTTCGGGAAGGTAAGGCTGCCCACCGTATCGAATACAATATGGAACCGCTCTTTCAGTTTTAGTATATCTTCTTTCTGATAATCGATAAAGGTATTTTTTGCCAGGCTGTCCACAAATTCCTTATGCCGTTCACTGGAGACTGCATATACTTCACTTTCGTAAATCTTCGCGATCTGGACAGCATAATGCCCGACTCCGCCTGCGGCACCGATGATCAGTACTTTCATGCCGCTTGCTATCCTGCCCTTGTCGCGAAGCGCCTGAAGGGCAGTTAATCCCGTCAGTGGCAGCGCCGCTGATGCTGCCAAGTCGACAGGTGCATTCACCCGGGCAAAACATTTTTCCGAACCACGGGCAAACTGACATAATCCGCCGCCATACTTATTATTTAATACACCGCACACATAGTCGCCATCCTTGAAATCGCTGACTTTTGTACCGGTTTTCTTTACAACTCCCGATACATCGTAACCCAGAACTATGGGAAAGGGGGCTCCAAACAGAAATTTGTGGTTTCCTTTTCGCTGCTTCCAGTCGATTGGATTGATACTACCGGCCCAGGTTTCGATCAGGATGTCATGATCTCCCGGAACCGGTTCGGGTACCTCGCTTATTTCAAAAATCCCGGGTTCACCAAACGAATTAATAACTGCCGCTTTCATCGGATATTTTTTACAATGATCGAAAAACCTGAGCGAATCTGCAATAAAAGAAATCAACTTAATCGGATGTATCGGAATTCCCTTTAAATGATAACGGCGGATTCTTTATTAACTTAAATTCTCCCGGGCTGTGGTTGATATCCGTCGTTTTTCCTAATTTTGTGCCAGTAACCAAACTACTTAACTGACCGGGTAATGAAAGCACTTTTGAAATTCCTGTATTTTCTCCTTTTTGTTGTAATCGCCATTTTGCTGGCAGGACTCTTTTTCCCAAAGGATATGATCATTAAGTCAAAAAGTCGCATACATGCTCCCATGGAAATTGTATTCAACCAGGTTAACAGGCTGCAAAATTGGGAAAACTGGTCGCCCTGGCAAAAAAAAGATCCTGCTGTTCCTGTGGTATACAATAATATATCACAAGGCGATGGGGCGGAATTCAGCTGGGCGAATGAAAAATCGGATGCGGGTTCGCTGAAAATTTTACAGAGCGTGCGGAACAAAGAAATATTGATGGAAATCAGTTTCGGTGAACAGGGCGATGCCGATATGGACTGGAAGTTTAGTGAGGAAGAGGGGAAGGTGGAAGTTACCTGGATCTTTGAGAGTACGAATATGGGGTATTTTGAGCGTTACTTTATGTTTTTGTTCAAAAAACCGATTCAGCACGATCTCGATCAGGGATTGCGCAATTTAAAAGAAGTTTGTGAGGAAATGCGACTTAGCAGGATATCAGCTATCGAGATCAAAGAGCTGGAAGTGCAGCCTGCGATGATCATCATCGATTCGGCCACGGTAAACGATATGGATGCCACCATGAAAGCCCTGTACAAAAAACTTACCGCATACCT
>CAYUAV010000390.1:0-4381 GCA_964442665.1 uncultured Bacteroidales bacterium | reverse complement strand
TGATATCATCTTCATGACGCAAATACCAGTTCAGGTGTTCCACATTATTAAGAAGGAGTTTGGCTAGTGCCGTGGCCCAACTGCCGCTCCCGAGAATTGCAATGCGAGTGTTGGTGTTCATCAGATAGTCTGCTTCAGTACAACAAAGTTAACATTCTTGTTTAAACTGCTTATTGAATATTCAACTACTCTAAACACAATATCTTAATTTAAAATAATCTTCCGTTTTTATTACAACCAGATATGAGCTTTTGTTTGAAAAATGATGTCCTTTTTATGGTATATGATTATTTCCCGGCATTGAACGATCCAATCTGTCGGGTTAATATATATCTTTGTTCCCATAAATAATAATGACCGGAGAACTGCTGTGAGACTACGACTATTTTTATACTCATTATCATTTATTCTACTTCTTTCATCCTGCTATAAAGAATATATTATCTATCCCGGCCCCAGTACGGACGTTTTCAATTTTATGGTAACTATTGAACAGGAGGAACTCATTAATGATTCGAGAAGAACAAGAATTTCTGTCGATGATCCCTTACCCATCCTCTACTATGATAATAATGCTTATGGTGTTGACCGGTTTGAAACAAGAGGTGAAACTTCATTGAATTTCAGGAGAAAAAGTTTCTCGGTAAATCTCGATGATAACCTAATGTTTTTTGTCCAGTCTGAAGGAAGAGAAAGAGAGTTCGAGGAATTCAAATTAATTTCACTGGTTTTTGATTATACATATATTGAAAACTGTATTGCTATCGGACTTTTTCATAGACTTGATTTGTGGCCGCCATATACCTTTTATACTGAAGTCAAACTGAATAATAATACACAGGGTCTCTATCTTTATATCGAAGATCCCGTGGAGTATTTCTTGTATCAGCAAAATTCCGATTTTATCCTGAGGCGTAATTATAACCACAGAATTGATAGTTATCATATCAATTCTTTGAAGGCCGATAATACAGAACAAGACTATATCAATAAGTTCAATTCGATTTATTCCTGTATAGCTCATTTTTCAGGGCAGGAACTTTACGATAGTCTTATGAACCGGCTCGATTTACCTCAATATTTTACAAAAATTGCCATCGATATGTTGGTTAAAAATGGCGATTATACCGATGAGATCTTTTTTTACATCAAACATTCGGGCAACAGGGAAATATATGGTGTCTACCCGTGGGATTATGATGATCTCTTCGCTGATTTACCACACGAGATTGGCAGAAGCTGGGGTCCGGGTACTGTTTTTGGGAATCGTGATTATTACTCAATGGATGATATTATTGATGATGTGGGATTTAAACTTATTTTTTCTATTGAAGACGATCTGGATTATAAAATTGCTACTGATGATTATTTATATCAGCGCTATCTTGAAGTACTGGAACATGTTCTGACGGCGATAGATGAGGAAGCTTTGGAAACTATCATACAAGATACAAAAAACACGTTGCAACCGTTTTATAATCATGACGATATTATTGCCCAATCGCAATATGATCGGGATGAAACCAATCAACAGTTGTTTGAAAGCAATCTGGCCGAGAAACGACAATTTTTACTCGATAGGAGGGAGTGGATTCTGAATCAGTTGTCAATTTATAAAAGATAAAATTATGAAGTTTACCTATATTCTTTTCAGTATACTAATACTGTTATCAGGTTGTGAAAAATTTAAGAAAAAACCGGAGGGATGCGACAGAGACAGCCGGTTACTGAGCGAGCTAAAAACAAGAACCGATCATTACCTTCCTTTTGCATTATGTAATGATGTAGACGATGAAATTGAAAATATTCGAATAAATGATAAGATTGCTGATCTGGATTTCGGGTATCAGCTGGAATTTCGAAAATCGGGCTTTTTTGAGCTTATAAAGCAATATAAGAATATTACAGAAGATAATGATACGATTTTATTTACTCTGGTTACTGAGGAACGCGAGCATGCCGAATGGGGAATTGAGGCTTGGACCCCCGAACCATTTATAACCGACCCTCTTCCTGCATGCCAGTTGTTGAGTATATATCCCCGGCAATATGTGGAAGGTATGGGTATACCATTTATCTTTTATACACTACTTAACGGAACAAGACTCGAAGGCTATTATTCCGGAAGTTCTTCAACTACCGGTGAAGAATTTTTTCTGAAACACGGAGTTGGGTCTCTAATGCTGAAGGTAGAGGGTGCAAACGAATTACAAAGCTTTTCTTTTGGAGATGAAACAATAAGTTTGTCAATACCGAAGTCCGGGGATACTCCTCAGAGTTTAAGCGGAGAAATCACAGAAAGCCTGATAATTCCTCAGAACAGCATTGTTAGGATTACAGGCGATCTTACTATTTCAGGTACAGCATCACTGGTTATTAATGCCGGTACAGTTATTCTTGTTGATGAAGCTGTAAACATTTTCAACAGTGGTCCGGTAACCATTAACGGAGAGGAAGGGAATCCTGTTCTTATTACCTGTACGCATAAGGATAAATATTGGGGAGGATTTATTTCAGAGGGTGAAAATAGTATTATTCATGCCGGATATACAATTTTTTGCCAGAGCGGGTACCATCATACAGGTGAATATGCAAACTGGGGCCATGCTCAAAGACAGGCTCTTTTTTACACGCATAATTCTGAACTGGATATGAGTCATTGCTATATGATCGATCATGCCGGGCAGATTTTTTATCCCAGAAGCTCCCGGCTAAATCTGGAATCGATACTGGTTCAACGGGTGAAAACAAGCGGACAATTGAATTATACTCATGCTACGATTACTAACAGTATTTTCACTGATTTTCCTGATGATTCACAGATATACAGGGATGAGGACAATGATGCCTTATACATAAATGCTTCGGATGTGACTATTGATAATTGCATCTTCATGTTTACAAAAGATGATGGTATGGATTCGGGAGGAGATGAAGGAGGTACGGTAACAGTAACAAATACGAGGTTTGAAGCGTGTTTTCATGAGGGAGCAGCACTTTCAAGCAAAAATGACGTAGTAAAACATCATATATTTGAAAACTGTACTTTTTATAATTGCGGTCAGGGACTGGAGTTGGGATTCAGTTCACCCAACCATATCGTTACAGCGGATAACTGTATGTTTATCAATAATTATATCGGTATCCGTTTTGGCGATAATTATGAATCGTCATTAGTATACGGACAAATGGATATCAGGAATTCGCAAAGCCTCTATAATGGTAAGGATGTGTGGAATATGGTAAGGAACATATGGGCACCGCGACTTCAGAATATGCATTTTAAAAATGTTCAGGTATCATCATTTGTTAAACAATATCCTGAACTGGAAGTAATCGGTAATTAATAGTTTACCTATGCGATATATTTACACTATTCTTCTTTTTTTATTTCTTTCGGTATTTTCTGTTGCCCAGGAAATGAAAGTAATAAGTGATTTACGATTCATCGGAGAACTGGGAATTCAAAAATCAATTTTTAATAATTGGAGGGTAGGCGCTGCAACTACGCTGAAACTGGAGAAAAACATTTCACGTACCGATGAGCTCGATTTTGATCTCAATGCAGAATATTCTCCCTATAAATTCATAGCCATGGGTGTGGGTTATCGTATAGCATTTAATCAGAAACGCGACAATACTTTTGAAAAGAAATACAGGTTTTTTGGAGAATTGGAATTAAAGCAGGGTATAAAACGGTTCAAACTCGCTTACAGAGTCCGATATCAGAATATCGATGATGATTTTTTTCAATATGAACAATACCAGCCCTCTAAAAATATTTTACGGAACCGGATCCGGGTTTCATACAATATCCGGAAATCACCGGTGGAGCCTTTCGTATATGCCGAGCTATACGGACTGCTGAAGATAAACGAAGACTTCGCCACGAAAATTAAATATGCGCTTGGAGTAAAGTATAATCTTAAAAAATATGGGAAAATAAAAGCATACTATAGAATTGATAAGGAGTTAAATTCCTTTTATCCGTGTACATTTTATTCCATCGGAATGGGATATTCCTATGATTTTTAAATTATGATATTGAAGAAATACAGTTGGATCTTTTGTCTCCTGATTTTGTTAAATTCCTGTTATAAGGAAGTATTCCTGCCTGAGAATGCTAATCCCGGTTATGATTATATATTCTACTTTAACGATATTCCCGTTGCTTTCGATAAGACCCGGAAATTGATACTCTGCCCGATCAATGCTCAAAATCTTAATATTTGGGAAGTCCGTTTTTCTGCTGATAATATAGAAGTGATTGAAATAGATGGTATATCTGTTGCTGATGATAAAAGGTATACCTTCAGAGACATTCGGAACAAAAGAAGTTTCAGGATATCACTCCGGTTACCCGATGGGAGCACAGATCAAT
>CAYUAV010000389.1:0-4396 GCA_964442665.1 uncultured Bacteroidales bacterium | reverse complement strand
CAGATGGCGGACTGGCAGTAATTGGTGCAGTATTTCTGGGTATACCCATTACTACCGTTGGAATAATTGTAACAACCAGTGGTATACTGATGGCCACAACCGGTAAAAAGCATAAAAGCAAAAAATGGGATTATATTGTTGCCGGGAAATGATCCCGATGCGAAGCAGTAGGGATATAACGGGTTTTATTCCCCTCCTCCTGGGGCGAATTGAAAAATATTATATGTTATTGATACCTCGTCAGCTCTACTACGAGGTAGATCATTATACGAATCAATATATCGTAAAAAGAATTGTTTAGTGATTCTGTAGTCCTATTTTGTCCTGAGCATTTAGAGGCCAGTGGTAGTGATAATGCAATTATTAAGCTGAAAACTCTTTTTGCCTGTGATTTTACGATTTCATTACAAATTATTACGATCTGATCTTATCAAAATACATAGCAAACGAACGGTAAAGAAAATGGGTCCATTTGCCGAAGGGAACAATTATAACCGCCCATTGTATGAGTATGATTAAATGGACAAGATACAGCCAGAAATTTTGATCCAGAATGCTTAAATCGATTAAGATCCTGACAGCAAAAGTTGATATACCTAAAAGAAATAGCCATATGACAAAAAACCAGTCGGAAGGATGAGAAAATGTACTTTTTTCAGAACGCTTACGAAGGCGACGGGTAACAAAATCAAAGCTTACAATGAATATTACAGCACTGAATATGTATCCTGCCACTGTTACTATTATACTTTTTGTTGAAAACCAATTCAGAAAAACTGTTGTAATCAGTAATAATAGATAACTGACTACAAGAATAAAGTGTTCAAACCACCAGATTTTATTTTCTTTGGAATCTTCACAGGACAATATGCTTCTTTGAGTAAACATATGATTGAAAAGATCTTTTAATGATAGTAAATAATTTTTCAATGAAAACTTCTTTGACTTTTTCCAAACTGTAAAAAACCACATACGGATAATATTCGGTAGCAATATGATACCAAATACAGAAGCTATTGCAAACATTTCGAAGTAATGCCCGTAATGCAGCCATTCAGCATGTGTTAATATTCCCTTGGCATATGTACCGGAAATTCCAATGATAACCAATAAAAAAGCTATAATATAGACTAGTAGATTCCGATACAGCAAACCCGATAATCCTGTCCAATCATATTTAGAAATCAAATAGCGCCTCAATGACATCATGAGTTCCCCCGGTTTTGCTTCCATAGGACAATGGGTTGTACATTCTCCGCAATAATAGCATAGCCAGGGTTTAAGAGAAAGGTGAATTTCATTATTGAGACCTAAAGTACTAAATCTGACCATTTCCCTGGGAAATGAAACTTCTTCAGTGGATAATGCACAGACTGCAGTACAGGTACCGCAGTTATAACAGGCATTGAAATCAATGGCACCATATTTTTTAAGTTTCTTAGCGAATTTCAAATCTATCACTGACATTATTTCCTGATTTTATAGTAGTAAAACTCGTCTGCATCATCTAATCTGACTGTTTGTATTAAACCGAATTTCAATAATGACATCGTATAATAAACCGTTTCTTCTTTGCTTAAACCGGTTTTTTCGACCAATTGCGGAATGGTTTTCTCCTCATCGCCAAAAGCGTCAATAATTTTTCTCTTGATAATATTGAATGATTTCAGGTTGTCTTTCGCTGTTTGTGAAACCTGGTAAGTTTCTCGTTTAATCTTAAAAGTGCTGCCTGTTTTGTCTTTCATGATTTATTGTTTTCAGGTTTCTTTTGCCAGTGCATCAATCATTTGCTCTACTTCTTCATCACTGTATGTTTTCAATTGAATTGCATTGACCGGACAAACAGGAAGGCACATACCACACCCTTTACAGGTTGAAGTATTGATTTCAGCTACAGTATTATCATTTATTTGAGTTTGATGAATAGCATCAAACGGACAGGCTCTGGTGCATGCATCGCACCAAGTGCAAAGTTTGGTGTCTACCTCGGCAACCAAAGGTTCAATTTCAAGTACATCATTGCTGACAAATGAATAAGATTTAATAGCTGCTGATAATGCTGAGTTAATCGATTCAACCACATTTTTTGGACCCTGGCAGCAACCTGCTATGGTTACTCCATCAATAACTGTTTCTACCGGACGTAATTTCATATGAATTTCATTAAAAAATTTATCACGCCCTTTAGGGATCTTTAAAATTTCTCCAATTTTACTATTGACTCTTGGAATCATTCCGGTTACCAGCACTACAAGGTCAACTTCAACTTCCATTTCTTTCCTAAGCGTAAGAATATCATTTATTCGAATAATAGTTTTTCCTGCCTTCTTTTCAACTTTGGGTGGATCATCTTCATATGACTGTAAAAAAACCTGACCTTTTGTTGATGCCTGATGGTATAAAAGTTCTTGTTTTCCATAAGTTCGGATACCACGTGTAAAATGAAAATGACTCAGCTCTTTAAATTTTTCACTGGTTATAATGGCAGAATAAATAGCAGCATTACAACAATAACGTGAACAATATTTATTTTCACCATCCGTCTGGCGACTGCCCACACAATAAATATAAGCAATGCTTTCAATAGGTTTATTCTTCCATTCCAATTTTTTATCACTGAAAGCAATCAGCCTTTTAAACTGGGGTAAGGTAATCACATTATCGATAGCCTGATATCCGAATTCACCTTCATGGGGCGTATAGGTGTCAAAACCTGTAGCAACTAAAATTGAACCAACCTTCAAATTGACGATTTCTTCTTTTTGAGAAAAATCAATTTGACTACATACTTTTTCACATTCCCCACAGCGTGTGCAGTTTTCTATATCAATAAGAGCCGCATGGGGATATTCACTGGGAAAATTATGAAAGATGGCTTTTCGTTTTGTGATATTGAAATTGAATGCATCAGGCACCTCAACAGGACAAACACGAATTGCTTTTTTAAGATCGCCCTTTTCGCAATATTCTTTAATGTACCGGGGATTGATTTTTATTTTTACATCGAAGTTACCTTTGCTGCCGGAACTTTCAATTAATTCGGATCCGGTAAATAAAGTCACTTTCCGGGCCGCTTTTACTTCGTTATATAATCGTGTTACCAGTTCTTTGCCTGTTTCATCTGCTGTCCATAATACATCCCATTGAGCAATACGTCCACCAATAAAATGTTCTCTTTCGATCAGGTACACGCTGATTCCCATTTTTGCTAAAGCTACTGCAGCTTTCATACCGGCTACACCAGCGCCAATAACTAATACAGCCTGTTCGGTTTTAATTTCTATAGGCTCAATAGCTTCCGATAAACGAACCCTGGCAATAGCCGCCCGCACAGTTTGAATAGCCTTTTCCGTGGCACCAGTTTTATTGTCGGAATGTGGCCATGAACCCTGTTCCCGAATATTTGCATGGAAGTAATTGAATTTATTTAATCCGGCCCTCTCAACAACCGATTGAAAAGTAATTTGATGCAATTTGGGAGAGCACGAAGCCACGACAACCGCATCCAGTTGATTTTCTTTAATGTCGGCCTCCATTTGTTTCTGGTTCGAATCAGCACAGGCAAAAAGGGTTGTTTTAGACAGTAAAACCCCTTCTTCCTTTTCAACAGCCTGTTTTACTTTTTCCACATCAACATAGTCGGAAATGTTGCCCCCGCAATGACAGATATACACTCCTATCTTTTGATTCATACAACTACATTTGATTTTTCGATATACTGTATTGCTTCCATTGAGGCTGCACCGGATGAAAGAATGGTGTCGGGAATATCCATGGGACCGGAAGTTGTTCCTGCAAGGAAAACGCCCTCAATATTGCTTAAAGCCGGATTAAATAACAGGTCCTTTTGAAAGGGAAAATTAAATTCATCTTTTTTCCACATATTACCATTAAATATCTTAACAGGATCCTGATTAGCTAATACTCCTACCGAAAGAACAATCAAATCGTGCTCTGTTTCCTTTAACTTTCCCTGATTGATGTCTTCATATCGTAAGATGAGATTGCCATTATCTTTTTCTGTGATTTTTCCTACTTTCCCCTTCACAAAATTGACACCCATTCCCTTTGCCTGCTCATAAAATTCCTCAAAACCTTTTCCAAAAGAGCGAATATTGATATAGTAAATTGTAACATCGGCCATGGGTAAGGCACCCATAAGCAATTGAGCCTGCTTAATAGAGTACATGCAGCAAATCTGAGAGCAAATCGGATTTCCGATACTCATATCACGTGAACCTGTACAAAGTACATAGGCAATTTTATCTGGTACTTTACCATCGCCGGGCCTGAGAACATGATTATAGGGTCGTGTGGGTGCCAGTAATCGTTCCATCTGCATGGAAGTGATAATATTATTAGCGTTACCGTAGTTATACCGCGAAATTTTCAAAGG
>CAYUAV010000388.1:0-4399 GCA_964442665.1 uncultured Bacteroidales bacterium | reverse complement strand
TTGCCTTTTCACCGGGTTCTTCATAAAGTCCAACCCGATCGCCAAGCATCGGAAGGGCAGCGGCAGAGATATCGAACATTCCACCCTGAACTTCTTTGGCAATACGGAAGGGAAGGGTATAATTAGGAGCTATTCCTATCGATCCTCTTTCAATAAGATATCCGCTCCACCGCATTCCCGTAGTATTAGTTACCCGAAGTGAAGTAAATTTTTCAGGTAATCCCTGAGCTAACAAATTCTTTGTGTTAGCAGCTCCATATTGGGCTATCCTGTCATATACAATTCCAGAAAGTGGATTTGCGACAAAATAAGCGCCATCAGCACGCCAGTTATTATAGGCAGCCAACGTTTTAAAATGGGCGAACATGGTATCGTCTAATTGTCCGTCTTTACTCACCTGAAGTGTATCGGTAGCAGCATCGAAATTATATTCTCCTTCAGCTCCATTCCAAACCTGGGTCTTATATGTTCCCAAATGAGTATTTACAAGGGCTTCAAAAGCCAATGCAAGGGCTTCATCACATTCCATAATCCGATTACGTTTAATTTCATCGGGTGATACGTGTTGATTTTGAAAATCTTCGGGATACATCCCGAAAGATACCATCAGAGTATTCATTGTGAGTTCCGTATAATCTGTTTCCGGTAAATTAAGAGGCAAATTATAAGACATCACAGTGGCAGCACTTATACTACCTTTTTTTATGGCCGGTATTCTGACATCCCTGCCTTGTACTTCAGCTAAATATGCTTTTAACCGAGATGTCAGCCAGGGAAGCCTTGCCGTATCAGCCATAATAGCGGCCCTTAATCCAAATTCAGAAGCAAAACGCTCTTGTTCGGCGGCCCCATCATGCTGGTAAGCCAGCAAAATTGTTTGATCAATGTACTTTGACATTTTTCGTTATTTTTAGTTTAACAATGACCGGAGCCGTCTCTAGCTTCCTATTTATTTTCTTTTATAGTCATAAATTCTTCAAGATTATTTTCTTTGAAAAGTTTATTTATTTCTTCGGTATACTTGGGATCATAACTTGCGATTCCCTTTGATGCGATATGTTCCCGTATCTTAGTTACTTTTTCATTGGGAGACATATCGTCGTTAAGTTTTAATTCTCCATTCTTTCCTCCATTTCCGCCAGGAGGCTGATTTCCTGCACCCCCACCTGTTTGCTGAGTTCCTTTATCAATGATAAGATCAAGTTCTGTCTTGAAAAATTCATCGGCTGATTTCTGTTCATAATTCTTTGAATTTTTCAATAGAATTTTACCATCAGAATTGATTTCAATAACATCAAAATCTTTCATAGCCTTTTCAAGTGCCTGTGAAATTTTAAAATTTTTATAATCCGGATCCAGATCGACTTTTAATTTTGTCGGAATACTTTTTAGTAAATTCCACATTTTTTTGTCTCTCTCATAGTCCGATTTAACTTTTATAAGTTCATCTTCCTTTTCCTTTATTTTTTCCTGTATGAGATCGGGAAATTTTGCTTTTTCGGCTTTTAATTCGGAGAGTTCTTTTTTCAAATTTTCATCTCCGGGTTTGGCTTCTAATTTTTCTTCCAAATCAGTAATTTTACCATTCAATTCGGTAGTTTTTTCATCAATAAGTTTATCGGAATATTCCTGAATAATCAGAAGCCTTTTCATCATTCTTTTTAGGAATTTTTGTAATTGTAAGTATGGCAAGATCATCTTCATCCTTTGCCTTCTTATAACCATCTTCCGGATACAATTTTTCCGATGCTTTACCTAGCAGTTCGAGAACCTGACCGGATTTTTCTTCGTCAAGTTCCAGTTTCATTAAATTTTCTTTTGTTATCACGTCTCTATGATTTAAAATTATTATATCTCAATATTATTTTCTTTTGCTTTGGCAATTAATACTTCGGTTTTCAGGTTTTTCATAACCTTTACATTTTTTTCAGCAAAGGCGGTAAATAATTTTTTCCTGAGTTCTTTCTCTTTTTCAGTATCCATTTCTTTGAGTTCATCAGGAATTATATCAGGTTTAGGCTGAGAAACATTTTTCTTATTGGAATATTTCTGAAGAAGTGATTTCTTTATTTCCTTATCTTCTTCGTCAAGATTCATAAGAGTCTCTTTCCCGTTAACTATTGCCTTTTCCGCATAAAACATTTCAATAATTTCTACAGCCGTTTTCTTTGCGTTTTGGAAAACTTCAATATCCCGTATTTCAAGAAATCCCATAGCTCTCCAATGAACAGCAGCCGTGAGTAAATCAGCTTCACCATAAGAAACAGTCATAAATTTTTCTTCTGGCTTATTTCCTTTTTTATTAGTCTTGATTCTTTCAAGAAACTTGATTTTGTACATCGTTAGGTATTTTTATGTTTTGAATTAAAAAATCTCTTATTATATCTATCCGTTTTCTCTCTGGAACCGACGGAGAAAACTTATAGGTAAAAAATTCTATAATAGACCCGAATTCACTTTCGAAAAGTTCCACTACATTGGAAAATTGCAGACGAAGTTCTATGGCACTGGAATCAATTATTTTACCATTATCAACACGTGCAAGAAATTCCTCGTCGGTAAGAGTGTTATAAGGCAGAAGTTTATAGAGAAGTTTTTCTTCGTCCATTTTCTTCTGGTTATTACGATATTTTACCTCTATAATCTGTTCATCAATCTGATGTTTTTGTATCGGGTCTTTTGCATCCTTACGCATGATGAGAAGATCACTTACTTCATAGAGATAGAATTTTGTTCCCTGATTATATTTATTCGAAATAAAAGAATCAGCGTACCGTAATCTGAAAATATCCCCCTCCACATCGGTAATAACATTGGAAATTCCTTCGGATAATCTTTTTAATACACTTTCCTTACTTTCAAATATAGCTTGTTGCTGTAATGCATTAACGGCAGATGTTGTGGGTTGATCATCCGATCCCACGCAGTGTTTTATAATCCTGTCACCTAACTCAGTAACACGTTCATATTGTACCTTAACACCATCTATCTCAGGAGTTATGAATTTTATCAATTCATTGGACATATCGACTTTACCGTCCCTTACAGCCTGAGAATCAAGGTCTATTGATATTTCATTCCCTGCTCCACCGCTACTATGTTGCTGTTTACCACATACCGGGCATAGATACTGATTTCCCGACTCATCGATAACGGGTTCCTTACCATCCAATGTATAAAGCCATCCTCCCACGCATTTTCCTTCTCTAAATTCATATTTATATCTTCCTTTGTTTTTGGTCGAATCGAATCCACATGAAATTTTTGGAGTCTGCCTGATGGGATTCAGATAAAGAAGATCGGCTTTCCGGCTTTCTATAGTCTTTACGATAAACCAGAATAAATCTTCATAATTCGGAGTGATAAGACCTTTTGTCAGCAACCATGAAGTAGTATTCAATTTTTCTCTCCATAGTTTATAAACCGGGCAATGTCCTAAATCATGCGGTTTTATGAAAAGTTCTATTTCATTATCCCCGTCAATAAGATATTTGGAATAAAACCGATCGGTATACCAATACCAATATTCCATTTCTTTATCTTCTGTTTTTTCCACTTCCCTGAAGATAAGCTCTTTGATTTTTTTATCATTGGTAGGTTCGATATAAAGTACATTCCCGATATCAAGAATAAAAGGATAGGGTTCCGGACGAAAATCATTCTGAACCACAGGAAGGTCAATTACAATAAACGAACAAAACTGGTGTTTAAAGGCTTCCCAATATTCATCCGTCCACCAGTTATTGAATTTTTCTATATATTCTATAGCCTCATCGTACAAATCACGGTTTTTAAAATTTACATTATTCACCGGATCGCCTGAATCCCAAACCCGGTAAACCTGAGAATATATGGTTTCACAAATTTCAATACTTGGCATCACCTGACCGGCGAAAGCACGAAAAAAACGATCACTCTTATAGCGGTCGCCAATATAAATTTCCTGAATACGTGTCTTGAATTTTTCGATATGAGAATTGGTGAGATCAAATGATATATAGAAAGAAGCCTCATCCTGTAAGGCTTTCGCGCTTATAATATCCCCTTTAAACCGATTGGTTTCGATTTTATCCCGTAGACTCATTTTCTATGTTTACGGGATTAAATTTAACGGAATATTATGTTAAATAGAAATTACCGTGTCATTATGTCATAATAAATAGCTTTAGTCTGACATTTCGCCTCTTTTATGGTTTTTCACACAAAAATATATAAGATAACGATTGATTTTTTCCACAGGAATAAGGTTATTCTTAGGATCGAGTCGTTTTTTTTCTATTCTTCTGAGTTGTCTGGAACTTAACCCGACTATTTTCGAAGCCTGAATTTTATTACAGTTCTCATGGCTTATATTATGTATGGTATCAATGATTGTCATAAAAATCTAATCACTTAGTTT
>CAYUAV010000387.1:0-4420 GCA_964442665.1 uncultured Bacteroidales bacterium | reverse complement strand
AAATATACCTGAATCCTTGTTAAATGAAAGTATTTCAGATTAAGTCCCCTGATGGGCTGGTAACAAAATTATTGGTCAGCTCAAAATGCGATACAAGGTTCTTCAATTTATCTGAAATAATATATTGCAGTGCCGAACGGAACTATACCCGGATTCATCTTATAAATGGTAATTCATGTTTGTCTTATGTATCTCTTTCCAAAGTAGCTGATATACTTAATGTATTTGGATTTTTAATGGTTCATAAATCATTTCTTGTAAATGCCATACATATACTGGGATTTTCGTCCGGGGAGAGATACAATCTTAAGCTTACAAATGATGTTGAGATAAAAATTTCTGTTCCGAAAAAAATAATACTCAATTATCTGATGAACGGATAATAATATTGTGATATCATGTATAATACCCTTTACCTTCAGGGCCTGTTCCATTCATTTTTGGCATAATTACTTATTTTAGATTATGTACTATTTTTAATTTCACGTAGTCTGCCTTTTATCAGTTTCTTTTTTAAAGCACTTAATTTATCAATGAAGAGGATACCCAGTAAATGGTCATATTCATGCTGAAATATACGGGCAACAATATCGTCAAGTACCTCTTCCTTCAAATCGAAATTTTCATCCCTGTACCGCACTTCTATTCTGTCAGGCCGGAGCACATCTTCATTTATTCCCGGAATACTGAGGCAGCCTTCTTTATAGTACTCATTATTATCACTATAATGTGTAATCACAGGATTGAAATATACTTTTTCAATTTTTTCTATCCCATTTTCTTCCAAAGGGCTTGTATCAATGATAAAAATGTTTTTCAATACACCAACCTGTGGCCCGGCCAAACCTATCCCATCGGCTTTTTTCAGGGTGAGCGCCATATTTTGGGCTAATTCCGAAAATGAATCACTTTTATCAACATCAAATGCTTTTTTTCGAAGTGTTGCAGAACCATATTTTATAATTGGTAAAATCATATTTATTTCAAAAATGATAGTTTCTCACATAATATGTTTTTCCCTTGTAATTGATACTTTTTATAAGTTCCTGAGCTACGAGCGAATTAATTACAGAAAGGCTGGTCTTGTTTTGTTCCAGAAGTTTTGTAATGGTATCTTCCCTTAATGGATGAACTGCTGTAATATTCAAAATATCATCAAATGCATTGCCTGTAAATCCTGTATCGGTTCCTTCAAAGCCTGTCAGCAGTTCTGTGGTAAGGCCTGCTTCCTGGTATATTTGCCAGGTTTCTGTTAATTTTTCTTCTGAAACAGGTTTTACCTCTTTCACAGCAGGCGGACGGGTAGGGATTGAAAGGTAAGCTTTTTGCGGATTTAGTTTGGCAATAAAAGAAGCATTTTGTTTCAGTATGCCGGTTGAATCATTAAAACCCTCTGCAAGCATAGTTTCGGTATGAAGCTTCCCTTTATAATTGGATGAAAAACATTTCAACCCATCAAGAATTTTTTCAAAATCTATTTCTGCAAAAGGCCGGTTAATTTTATTCCACACTGCTTTATCAATTGAATCAACCTTAACCGAAACCCAGTCTGCTTCCATTAAATCGTCCTGTACAGCTTCATCATGAATAAGCGATGAATTAGTAATAACAGCGATGGGTAGGCTAAGCCTTTTTAATAATTTAATTTCCCTGCCCAGGTTAATATCGAGTGTTGGTTCACCATTGGCAACAAAGGTGAGAAAATCGGGTGTATGGTCTTTGTCGAGTTTTTTTAAATGATTTTCAACATCTCCTGCCAGTTTTTCCGGTTCGTAAAATTTTTGCCTGATCGTTGATTTTTTCTTTGTATCTCCAATTTGGCAATATACGCAGCTATATGAACATTCTTTGTGTGATACTATATTATTTATCCCCAGGCTTCTGCCAAGCCTGCGTGATGGTATGGGGCCAAAAGCAATCATATTTTTACTTTTACTAATTCATTAATCTGGCTTGAAATCATATTAAACAATTCAATAATTGTCCTGTCCTGCTGGTTGTATATGGTTGTTCCTTTATCAGATACTTCACCTATTTCAAGTACGATAGGAATTTGTCCTAAAAGTTTTGTTTGGAACTCTTGTGCCATCTTCTCGCCGCCACCTTTTCCGAAAATAAAATACTTCTCATCAGGATGCTTTGCAGGCGTGAACCATGCCATGTTTTCTACAATACCGAGTATAGGTACATTCAAATCGGGATTGGTAAACATTGCCGCTGCCTTACGTGCATCGGATAAGGCGATTTCCTGTGGTGTGGTTACAATAATTGCCCCGGCAAGGTCAAGTTTCTGTATAGTGGTTAGCTGTATATCGCCTGTTCCGGGAGGAAAATCCACAATCATATAATCTGTTTCGCCCCAGTCGGTATCCCTGAATAACTGGGTTAACCCGTTTGAAGCCATTGGCCCCCGCCATATAAGTGATTGTCCCGGGGAAATAAAAAAACCGATAGAAACCATTTTTACCCCGAATTTCTCAATGGGTACAATTACTTCTTTGCCGTCTTTTGTTGTTCCTGAAGGCTTTATGTTTTGTACGCCAAACATCATGGGTATCGAAGGGCCATACAAATCAGCGTCCACCAGGGCAGTTTTATGCCCCTGTCGTGCCAGCGATACAGCCAAATTTGCTGCAATCGTTGATTTTCCAACACCGCCTTTGCCCGATGCTATTACAATAATGTTTTTAACACCGGGCATTTCAATTTTATCAAATACTTTTGGGTTCATATATATTTGTCGTTATATGGTTCCATATTTCATTCAGTTTGTTTGCGACCACTCCGTATGGCTCAAATTCATTAATGGTTTTACCTGCCAGCAAGGCATTAACTATTGAATTATCGTAAGGGATTTTACCCAGGACTTCTATTTTCATGTTATCGAGTTTATTTTCAATAACAGAACACATATCTTCGTTCAGGTCGTATTTATTGATAATGACTTTAAGGGGAGTGTGAAACTGCCCTGTCAAATTGATTAGCCTTTCAAGATCGTGCCATCCCGAAAGGGTAGGCTCTGTTACGGCAACCACAAGGTCAGCTCCGGTCACGGATGAAATAACAGGGCAGCCTATGCCCGGAGGGCCATCGGTAATAATCATTTCTGAATGAAGTTTTCGGGCTGTATCCTTGGCATATTGCCTTATTTTTGAAACCAGTTTGCCCGAATTTTCTTCGGCGATGCCCAACTTTCCGTATACCATCGGGCCAAAGCGGCAATCTGCAAAGTAAATGTGGTTTTTTTCGTAATTCTCTATTGTTATTGCTTCAACAGGACACGCAATTGAGCATAACCCGCAACCCTCGCACGCAAATTCATCGATATGGATTTCATTGTCAATTATAATGATAGCATCAAAGCGGCATAAATCTTTGCATAAACCACATACGGTGCATTTATCATTATTAACAACAACCTTTGCTCCACTTGAAAAGTTTTCTCTTTGGTAGACATTAGGCGAAAGCAACAGGTGCAAATCGGCAGCATCCACATCACAATCCGTAAAAACAGCATTCTTTGCCAATGATGCAAATGCTGCTGTAATACTGGTTTTCCCTGTTCCTCCCTTACCACTTAAAACCACTATTTCATAGGGTATGTCCATTCAATATATTTTTTAAAATACCTGTGAAAATAGTTGTAATTTCATCGCTGTTTTCTGCAATTATTTCGCCTTTTGAGTATGCCCCGGCCAGCTCTTTCCTGAAGGGTATTTCACCGATTAGGGAAATGTTGTTTTGCTGAATATAATCATACAAGGGCTTATAGTCGAGGCCGGACTTATTCACGATTATCCCGTGTTTTTTACCAAGTTGCCTTACTGTTTCGACCATGAGTTTTAAATCATGTAACCCGAAAGGTGTGGGTTCGGTAACCATAACTACGTAATCAGCTTTTGAAACCGTTGCAACCACCGGGCATGATGTTCCCGGCGGGGAATCGAACAATATGATGCCTTTCTCTTTGGCATGTTTAATCGTTTCCCTGATAACAGGAGTTTGCAAAGCTTTGCCAATTTTCAGCCGTCCTTCAATAAATTCGTCTTTGGCATAATAATCAAAATGGGCTATCTCGCCTGTTTCTACATTTTTTTCCGAAATTGCATTTTCAGGACAAACATATGTGCAAGCCCCGCATCCATGACATAAACTTTCATTAACTTCTATAAAATTTACAGGGGGCAACATAACAATGGCATTAAATGCACAGGCATTTTTACATTTACCACAAAAAGTACATTTTTCGGGGTCTATCACCGGAACAGATATGTTTACAGGAAACCTGGCTGTTTCCGATGCCTTAATAAATATGTGGCAGTCAGGTTCCTCTACATCGCAGTCCAATAGCTGTACATTGTATTTCATGTATTTTGTCAGGATAAGGAATAAACCAGTGCTTACCGTCGTTTTCCCTGTT
>CAYUAV010000386.1:0-4423 GCA_964442665.1 uncultured Bacteroidales bacterium | reverse complement strand
ATACGGTTGATAAATATTTCTGCATTCAGGCCCTTGAAACTGCTATACGAAAACACGGCCGGCCGGAGATATTTAGTTCTGATCAAGGGTGCCAGTTTACTTCACCTGATTTTATTAAAGTGCTTAAAGCGAAAGACAATTCCATAAAACTGAGCATGGACGGCAAAGGCCGTGCCCTTGATAATATTTGTGTGGAACGCTTTTGGCGTACCTTAAAATATGATGAAGTCCCTCTCCTTTATCGAGAGGGTAGCATACTCTTTAATCGATTAATACTAGACGAATGTTAATCGGATTATATGTTTTTTTCTTCTTTCAAGGTGCGGAAAGTGGGATACATTATTAATTGTTCAGTATAAAAACAATCTAACATAGTTTGTACGTATGATCAATCCACTATATAGCTAAAATATATATACTCCATATTAAAGCCAAGGAGAAACTACTGAATACTATTATGTTAATCTTGAATCCTTGGGTGATTCTATTCAATAAAATACCTATTATTATATAAAAGGGAGGTGTCATAGTATAAATGAGCCTGTCAGGATAATATCCTACTACAGCAAAAAATAAACCAAATGCGATACTAATTATTAATGCAATACATAAGTTTTGCTTTTCCGATTGTGGTAATTTTTTGTGTAGAGTAAATAAGCAAGCAACACAGATGATGAGAATCAAATAATTTTGCATTAGAAAATTAATTATAATATAGAGAAAATTATTAAAAATCATAAAAATTGAATGAAAAATGTTTTGCTTGAAAATCCATACAAATTGATTATATACTTCAATTTCATGATTATAAAATGAACCGGTTTTCCACAACACAAAGAGGATCCATATTATAAGTGGGGTAATTACTATGGGCATAATTGTAATTGTCCTTAAAACAAAACTTTTTAGATCTTTTTTCTTTAAAAAAGCAGGAATTAATAAACAAGGCAGGTACATTATAAACGTAGCATATGCTGTAATCCCAATTCCTACTATGAGTGAAATCCAGAATATAGATGATTTGTAAAACAATCCATGATGCCAAGTTTTAATAGAAATCCAAACACAAAAAATAGGGACGAGTATATTAAAAATCTGAGTATGTGGAGACCAAAAAAATTCTTTAAAGATAGGATTGCTTAAAATTAGTGATGCAATTGGCAGTATAATTAAAAGACTTTTTCCATTTTCATGATTTTTCAAGAGTGAGAACAGCAATATCCATGATAATAGAATCAAGCAAAAATTAATAACAGCATAAGAAATAAATACTGAAAAATACTCGGATAATTCCATATTTATTCTTGCTGGTGCTTCTCGTTTTGCTTCTGGTTTTATTAGTTTTATTATGTTGTTTAGTGGAGTTATCGGCAATGAAATAAGATAAGATGCAAATATCATCCCAGGTCGTGATTGACGCTGATTTTTTAATTCTAAAAGACCGGATGGATCTGTACCTAAGCGCATAAAATCCGGTGAATCGCAATTAAGAGATATCCCGAAGATACTTGGTAAATCAATATTCACCACACATTTTTCTATTTGTTTATTGTCTGGAATTCGAGGTCCGATAAGTAAGAAAATTGAGAATATGACAAAATAACATATTAAGCATATTAAATAAGTTTTTTTAGAAATAGTTTTGAAATCCATGTCATGCATAAAATGAACAATACTATATTTAATCCTATTTGATCAATCCGGCAAAATATTTTTAACATGATTTGTATTTATTCTTGTAATTTATAAAGAGAATGTATATTATACCTAAAAATCAATGATTCGAACTGTATACAAATTATTAGCAAATCAGCAATATCAGTAAAAGGAATAAATTAATGAGAAAACGAATTCTTGTGTCAGGGGGGGCGGGATTCATTGGAAGCCACTTATGTGATGAGTTGCTTAATAATGGATCCGAAGTTATTTGTGTTGACAATTTTTTTACAGGTAGAAAACGAAATATTGTACATTTATTGAACAATCCTTATTTTGAATTGTTAAGACATGATATTACTTTTCCTCTTTATGTGGAAGTTGATGAAATATATAATTTAGCCTGTCCTGCCAGCCCCATACATTATCAATTTGATCCGGTACAAACAACAAAAACATCCGTGCTTGGTTCAATTAATATGCTTGGTTTAGCCAAGCGAATAAAGAAAAAGATCCTGCAGGCCTCTACTTCTGAAATTTATGGAGATCCGGAGGTGCATCCTCAACCAGAAGGGTACAAAGGCAATGTTAATCCGCTAGGTCCCCGTGCTTGTTATGATGAAGGTAAACGCTGCGCCGAAACGCTTTTCTTTGATTATAAAAGACAACATCAGGTTGAAATAAAGGTAGTTAGAATATTTAATACATATGGACCAAGAATGCATCCACATGATGGACGAGTTGTATCTAACTTTATTGTTCAAGCAATCAACAATCAAGATATTACAATATTCGGAGATGGGTCGCAGACAAGAAGTTTTTGTTATGTTGATGATTTGATTGATGGCCTCATCAGGATGATGAATAGCAGGAATGATTTTAGCGGTCCGGTAAATCTTGGTAATCCTAAGGAAATATCAATATTGGAGTTGTCACAAAAGATAATTGGATTGGTAGGCTCAAAGAGTAACATTGTTTTTAATCCTTTACCTCAAGATGATCCGAAACAACGACAGCCGCTTATCGATTTAGCAAAGAAGGAGCTTGATTGGGAACCTAAGGTTGATCTTGAGGACGGATTAAAAAAAACAATAGATTATTTTGATGAATTATTATCGGTGAAGTAGCATGAAAATATCAATTGTTATTCCGGTCTATAATGAAGCAAATACCTTCATGGAAATTTTAAAGCAGGTAAAAAAAGCACCTCTTCCTCCAAGGTGTCAAAGGGAGATTATCATTGTTGATGATTGTTCTACGGATGGGACAAGGGACCTATTAAAAAGAATAAAGAACAAGGAAATAAGAATAATCTATCACAAGACCAATCAAGGCAAGGGAGCAAGTCTTAAAACAGGGTTTACTCACTGCACGGGAGATATAGTAATTATTCAGGATGCCGATTTGGAGTATGATCCGAATGAATATCCTAAAATACTCAAGCCAATATTGGATGGGAAAGCAGACGTTGTCTACGGTTCCAGATTCGCAGGCGGAGAGAGTCATCGTGTGTTATATTTCTGGCATTATATGGCGAATAAGGTTTTAACCTTCTTTTCCAATATGCTTTCGGATTTAAATCTTACAGATATGGAAACCTGTTACAAAGTGTTTAAAAGTAGAATTATTAAAAAAATAAATATCGAAGAAAAACGATTTGGAATAGAGCCGGAAATAACTGCAAAAATCGCGCATCTGGCGCGCAAAGAAAATATCGCAATATATGAGACGGGTATATCCTATTCCGGCCGAACATATGAAGAAGGAAAAAAAATTGGTTTTAAAGATGCCTTAAAAGCCTTTTGGTGTATATTAAAGTATAACACTTCGAGATTAGCGATGTTCATAAAATATGTGTCAAATGGGATCATGGTGGCAATTTCTCAATTTGCTACTATTATAGTCTTAGTTGAACTTTTAAATTTTACTTCGAAAATAGAACAAAACATCGCTTATGCCATAAGCATAGAAGCATCAATTATTGTGGGATTCTTTCTGCATGCTTTTATCACATGGCGTTATAAGTTTAAAGTTTTTAAGGATTTTATAACAAAGATTTTATTATTCCATGGCATGACAATTATATCTTTTATTATTAGACAGATTCTATTTTTCGTACTGTTAGAAAGTGGTTTTGATTATAAGTTAAATACTCTCATTGGAATTGGTGTGGCATTTATAATTAATTTTATATCATACAGCAATATTGTTTTTAAAGAGAAGAGTTAGTTTTTATTTGACTTGATTGAATATGTAGGGCTTGCTGAAAAAGTCATAATTATTTATAGCATTGATAATTAAATGAAAATAAAGTATAAATAATGCAAGGGAAATAACAAGAAGCAGCAAAAAAGCTTGCATTTAGGAGGGGAACGATTTACAAGAAAAAGATACAACAACTGGAGTTTGAAGATTTCTATCTGCCGTTTGGGGGAAAATTAAGAAGCGACAACAGATGGGTAAGGCTTGCCAAAGTTATACCCTGGGAAGAGATAGAAAAAGAGTATGCACATAATTTCAGCGACACAGGGATGGGAGCGCCGGCCAAAGCAGCGCGGATTGCCCTTGGAGCAGTTATTATCAAAGAGAAATTAGGATTGACTGATGAGGAGACGGTGAATCAGATACAGGAGAATCCATACCTGCAATACTTTATAGGATATGAAGGGTATGGAGATGAACCGCCGTTTGAAGCATCGATGATGGTGCATTTCAGGAAACGTCTTAATGTGGAAAGCGTAAGTGAAATAAATGAAAAGATATTCAA
>CAYUAV010000385.1:0-4462 GCA_964442665.1 uncultured Bacteroidales bacterium | reverse complement strand
ACATCGATATAAAACTGGTATTCCCAATCGCGATCGATAATGGGCATAGATTGAATTTTTGATAGGTTAATCTCATGATAGGAAAATATAGACAGAATTTTACTCAGGCTGCCAATTTTATGAGCCAGAGCAAAGCTCAGTGAGGCCTTATTAACATTCTGATCGTTAAATCCACCTCCGTTTTTATCTTCAAGGATCAGAAATCGTGTGTAGTTATTTTTATTGGTTTCAATTTCTGCGGCAATAATTTCAAGTCCGTATTTTTTTGCTGCCAGTTCACTGGCTATAGCCGCGATTCCCATGAGTTTTTCTTCTGCAATTTTTTGTGCGCTCAGTGCCGTGTCGAGACTGTCGATGAGTTTGATATCCGGATAATCATCGAAACACTGCTGGCATTGCAGGATGGCCATAGGATGAGAAAATACTTCCTTGATATCCTGAAGCTTCTGTCCTGGTGAAGCCACCAGGTTTTGTTTGACGCGCAGGAAAATCTCACCGATAACTTTCATGTTCGATTCAAGCAGCAGGCTGTAATTTGGCAGGATACTCCCTGCCAGGGAATTTTCGATTGCCGTAATGCCATAATCAACTTTTCCTTTTTTCAGTGCTGCAAACAAATCCTTAAAAGTATTACGGGGAACGATTTCAATGGTATCATCTTTGAAATACCTGTAAGCGGCTATTTCGTGAAAAGCGCCGTATCCGCCCTGGATAGCAATTCGTTTCGATTTTACATTTGTGTCTGTCATGGTGTTATATTCTGAAATTACTCACAAAAAAAGTCCCGGTTTTCCGGGACTTTCCATGTATAAATTATTTTAATATGTATAGCCCCTCAGCTTACTTTACTAAAGTAAAAAAAGAAGAAAAAGCTATATGCCATAATTGTTCTCACTTGCGTTAAATCTTGAGCAAAGATAATAATTCTTTTCACAGTAAGTATTCGGTATTCTAAAAAAACACTTTTCCGGCTAATTATTCCTTTTCTGATAATTCCAGCCACCGATCAGTTTTTTGATCCAATTCATTCAAAAGAATTCCTATTCTGGCGGATTTTTCTAATAATTCATTTTGTGATAGTAAACCACTATTCAATTGAGTTTCGATTTCAGATTTTTCAGTTTCCAACGCCAGAATTTCTGTTTCCAGTTGTTCTATTTCTCTTTTTTCCTTATAGGTGAGTTTGTTTTTGTCTTTACTTTTTGCAGATTTTTCCTTTTCTGGCTTTATTTCAGCTATTTCCCCGGGTTTTTCACGATTTTGAATCCAATTCGAATATATGGAATAGTTGCCCGGGAAATCTTTAATAATTCCGCTTCCGTCCAGGATGAACAGATGATCGGCAATGCTGTCGATAAAATACCTGTCATGCGAAACTATCATTACACAACCTTTAAAGGATGAAAGGTATTGTTCAAGAACCTGTAATGATACAATGTCCAGATCGTTTGTTGGTTCATCGAGGATCAGAAAATTCGGTTTTCGCATGAGAACCTGGCACAGATAAAGCCTTCTTTTTTCACCTCCGCTGAGTTTATAAATAGGATCATGCTGACGGTGGGGCGGGAAAAGAAAATAATTCAGGAACTGCGAAGCATTAATAGTTACATTGTCAGCAATAGTTATGGTTTCAGCAATTTCAGTAACAGCATCCAGAACTTTCATGTTCTCATCGAAATTAATGCCTTCCTGGCGGAAATAGCCTGTTTTTATAGTATTGCCAATTTCCAAGTCACCCTTATCTGGTTTCAAATTTCCGGCGAGCACTTCAATAAGTGTCGACTTTCCGCTGCCATTATTCCCAATAATTCCAATTTTGTCGAAACGAGTGAAAGTATAGCTGAAGTCTTTCACATAATATTGGCCATGCCAGGTAAAATCGATGTGTTTGGCTACCAGGATTTTTGAACCTAAACGGGGAGCTTTTACAGTAAGTTGTAGTTGTTTTTCGTCTCTTCGTTTACCGGCGATATGCTTCAGTCTGTAATAGTTATCGATTCTGAATTTTGCTTTGCTTCCCCGGGCCTTTGGCATTCTTTTTACCCAGTCTTCTTCTTTACGCAACAGGTTCTCTGCTTTTTCCATTTCAAGCTGTTCCAGTTCAAGCCTTTTTTCGCGCTCAGTCACAAACTGTGAGTAGTTGCCCGTATATTGATAAACCCGGTGATTATCGATTTCTAAGATCCGGTTGCAGACCCGGTTCAGGAAATACCGATCGTGTGTTACCATTAAAAGTGTCAGTGAAGACTGGATTAAGTATTGCTCAAGCCATTCGATAGCTTCCAGGTCAAGATGATTTGTAGGTTCGTCGAGAATGAGAAGATCAGGTTCCGACAAGAGTACACCAGCCAGAGCAACCCGCCTTCGCTGGCCTCCTGAAAGCTCACTTATTTTCTGATCGAAATCAGTAATTGACAGCCTGGTAAGTATTTGTTTGATGCGGCTTTCGATATTCCACAATTTAAGACGATCCATTTCCATAACGGCTTTTTCAATTCGACTGACATCGCCTGAAATAAACGCTTTTTCATAATTCCGGATAGGATTGAGAAATTTGTTTTCGGCATGAAACAGTGTATCGATAACCGATTTATTATCAGGTAATACAGGCTCCTGGGGCAGATAAGAAATAGTTATATTATTTAACAGATCTACCGTACCCTGATCCGGAGACTGTATACCGGTGATTATATCGAGCAATGTACTTTTGCCGGTACCGTTTAATCCCAGTAAAGCGGCTTTGTCACCTTTTTGAAGTGTAAGAGAGATATTTTTAAAAAGAAGTAGCTCACCAATATATTTCGAAACAGAATCGAGTTGAAGAATTACTGACATGCATACGGATTATTTTCAGGTGATGCAAAAATACGCTACTTATTCTAACTGAAAATTTTATTTTCGTAATTCCTTTTTTAGAAACCGAAGATGACAAAAAAAGAAAGATATCAGGGTGTCATATCTTATTTTCAGCAGGAACATCCTTTTGCAGAAACCGAACTGGAATATACCGATCCGTACCAGTTAATTGTGGCAGTGATTTTATCGGCTCAATGTACCGATAAAAGGGTAAATATGATTACTCCGGCTCTTTTTAAATCGTATCCGACTGTGATTGATATGGCCCATGCAGAAATTGATGATGTTTTCCGATATATTAAAAGTTGTTCCTATCCGAATAGTAAGGCAAAATACCTTGTTGGCATGGCTCGCATGCTGATCGATAAATTTAATGGCCAGGTTCCAGCTGATGTTGATCTGTTGCAGCAATTGCCGGGTGTTGGCCGCAAAACTGCGAATGTAATCACTTCAGTAATTTACAACATGCCGAACATTGCGGTTGATACGCATGTGTTCCGTGTAGCTGCAAGAATAGGTCTGGCCACAAATGCAAAAACTCCCTTGCAGACAGAGCAACAACTTATCCGTTATATTCCCGAAAATTTACGTCCGCTGGCACATCACTGGCTTATCTTGCACGGACGCTATATCTGTAAGGCAAGAAAACCCGAATGCTACCGGTGCGGAGTTATTGAATTTTGCAAATACTATTATACAGTCGTTAAGAACTAGCTGTCAATTAATCGATGAAGTTTGGCATGAATTAACTACCTTAGGTTTATTAACTTTACTTAAAAGCAAATATTAATATCTGGTTAAATGAGGCATGTAGTTAAACTGCTACTATTTTTTTTTATTTTCATCTTACTTACAGGTTATGGATTTAAACGGATTGACTACCGGGACGGAATGTATAAGAATGTCTGCAAAGATATGAGGAATAATGTACTGTTTTACTTTATTTTTGTCGACAGTAAGGTTACTTCGCCATGGACAGAATTTGATATTCAATCCACGATCGATTCCATGCGTGTTGCCATTCAGTGGATTGAAAATCAAGCAAGGGGAAATAACATACAGCTTAATATTATTTCCGATTATTTCATAGGACAGGGATATTCCACGGTCAGAAAAAATCTTCCGGATGAAACGGTATTGGGTTCGGTTGGTAACGGTTCAAACCTGGTTAAGGGCCTTGAAAAATTAAATAACTGGGCCGATAATATAGCCAAGAGGGTTGGGGCAGAGGTTCAGATTGTTGAAAAAGACGGAATACCTGAGATTAAAAATCCGAAAAACAAAGAAAGACTTGTGGCACATCTTAGGGATGAGAAGCAGGTTGAAAGCGTGGCCTTATTGTATTTGGTAAATAATTATTACCGTGATGATATATCAATTCCGGTCAATCACCTGGGAACCGACGATGTGGAATTTGCCATTGTAAGCTATAAATATCCTGCCGTAATCGCTCAAAATATTCTAAACCTGTTCGGGGCTTCCGACTTTTCAATATCGGTATATCGAAGAAATGAGAAAAAAATAAAACTCCTGAAGGAATACTTTCCGAATGATATTATGCAGGATGTTTATGCTAAAAATATTAACAATCTGGAACTAGGAGAAT
>CAYUAV010000384.1:0-4463 GCA_964442665.1 uncultured Bacteroidales bacterium | reverse complement strand
ATAAGTATTTCCATAAAGACACTATCCAGGTAAAATATTCACGCACTGAAACTGTTAAGAATATTGATATGCTAAAGCATCCGTTGCTTCGTGAAGCATTGAGAAAAACCGGTGTCAGAGGTGGAATTGAAATAAGTTCCATAGCCGATCTTCCCTCAGGAACAGGTATGGGATCATCTTCTTCATTTACGGTGGGTCTATTACACAATCTCTATGCCATTAACAGACAGTATGTAACTCACGAAGAGCTTGCACGCGAAGCTTGTGAAATAGAAATAGATATCGTTAAGGAACCTATCGGAAAACAGGACCAATACGCTGCTGCTTTCGGAGGACTTAATATCATATATTTCAACCAGGATGGCACTGTGACAGTTGAACCGCTTCATATTAAGAATTCTGTTTATCATGCCCTTCAGGATAATTTAATCATGTTTTATATAGGGAATCAGCGCAAAGCCTCCGATATTCTTTCGGAACAAAAGAAGAATGCTTCACAGGATGAGAAATTCAATATATTAAAAGAAATGGTGAGCCTGGTATTCGAATTGCGTAATGCCCTGTATACCGAACAATTAGGTAACTTTGGCAAAATTCTTCACGAAAACTGGATCCTGAAGCAAAAGCTTGCCTCGAAGATCAGTAATCCTGAAATCGATGAGATTTATCAGACTGGCATTAAAAGCGGTGCCTCAGGCGGAAAACTTCTTGGAGCCGGAGGCGGAGGATTTATGCTTTTTTACTGCGAAAAGAAATATCAGGATCGGTTGAAGGAGGCATTAAAAACTTATGACTCACTTGAATTTAAATTTGAACGTGACGGTTCGAAAATAATCTATTTTGCTGATGAGTACCAATAATAATTATAAATCATATTTCGACAAACTGAAAGCAACCCTCGATAAAATTGATATTAACACAATCGAAGATGTCGTTGAGATATTATTGAATTGCAGGGAAAACCAGGGGACTATGTATATTTTCGGTAATGGCGGGAGCGCTGCCAATGCATCGCACATCGCGGGCGATTTTCTGAAAGGCATCTCATACGGGATGGAGAAAAGATTTAAAACACATTGTCTGAACGATAATATCGCAGGTACAACAGCCATTACAAACGATTTGTCGTACGATGATATATTTATTGAACAACTGAAAACCTATTTAATGCCTGGCGATGTGGTTATCGGAATCTCGGGTAGTGGAAATTCGGAGAATGTAGTACGAGCCATTCAATGGGCCCGCAAAAAGGAAGCCAAAACCATAGCCCTGGTTGGTTATAAAGGTGGCCGATTGAAACAGGTGGCCGAATATAGTATCCATACGCCAGTCGATGATATGGAGATCACAGAAGATATGCACACCATCATCTTCCATGCAATCAAACAAGAGATTAACCGGCGGATTAAGGGTGATTCCTATTCCATGGGATCGGCTTATGATGATCGGGTAGATCAATAAAATATTCAGTGTTTAACATTAAACGTTCAATATTTTAAGCTGGAAATAATCGTTAAATAATTAATAAGGCATGCGTGCATTTATAACTGGTGGAGCAGGTTTTATCGGCAGCAATTTAGCTGACCGTTTACTGGAAAAAAAATATGAGGTAGTTGTTTTCGACGATTTCTCGAGTGGTCAGATGCAATTTGTTGAACATAATCTGAAAAATCCATTATATACTCTGATTGAGGGCGATGTGCTGGATAAAGCCGATTTGAGCAATGCCATGCGCGATTGCGATATTGTGTTTCACTTTCAGGCCAACGCCGATGTAAAGGGGGGAATGAAGAATACCAACATTGATGTGGAGCAAAACATAATAGGTACCCATAATGTGCTGGAAGCCATAAAAATAAACGATATTAAACGCATAGTTTTTGCCAGTTCGGCTACAGTTTACGGTGAACCGGAACAAATTCCGACGCCTGAAAATATTGCTCCCGTGCAAACTTCACTCTACGGAGCTTCCAAATATGCCGCCGAATCCCTGATAGAGGCGTATTGCGAATATTTTGAAATCAGCTGCTGGATTTTCAGGTTTGTGTCATTTATGGGCCCCCGTTATTCTCACGGAGTAATTTTCGATTTCCTGAAAAAACTTAAGAATGATCCTACGCATCTGCATATACTGGGCGACGGGACACAACGCAAGTCTTATCTCCACGTTTCGGATGGAATCAATGCCATACTGCTGGCTCTGGAAAAAGCTACCGAAAAGATTAATATTTTTAACCTCGGAAACAAGGAATGGATCAATGTGAAAGATCTTGCCGATATTGTATGCGCTACTTTGGGGTTCGATAATGTAAACTATATATTCGAAGGCGGTATCAGAGGCTGGAAAGGCGATTCACCCTTTGTTCATCTCGATATAGCTAAAATTTCATCATTAGGCTGGAATCCTGTTTATTCGGTTAAGGATACTATCATAAAAACCATCAGATTCCTGCTTGAGAATGAGGATTTACTATATTCCCGCAAATAAACCAATTACTGCTCCCGGTAATTATTAATTCTGTAAGCAACCTTTTGATTTTCCGGTAGTCCTTAATAGAAATTTTCAGATTGTTTTTTACTATGAATCCGGAAAATGATACCCTCAATAAATAAGTCTGCTGATTATTATATTTTAAAGACTGACCTGATCGGAATCATTATTGATATGCTCGACAGACTTGCTCGGCATACATAAACGTATATGAAGATATTTATTATAATGTTACTGCATTATACAAACTCATTTCAAATATTTTTACTTTCGGGCATTTTCTTTACCCCTGAATGCCCTGCCCAATATAAAATCAGCACCACAACTGTTACTCTTCCCGGTGAAACCATTGAAAACAATAAAACCGATGAGGCTTACTTAGTTGCATGTAGCTTTTTTGAACTTTCAGCAACAGATAATCGTTGTGAATGGGAAAAGTTGTTATCAAAAGAATGTTTTAAAAAAAATATTCCAAAAGATTTCGTGGACCGTTGGTTCCAAAAATTATCAACAACAAAGAATCCCTGTTACATAATCCGTGAGAATACTGCTCCACGGACTAACCAGAAAATTTTTAGTTATTCATGCACTCCTGATTCGAAACCAGCAAATTCCCTGGTGCTTGTAAGAGAAAATGGAAATTGGAAAGTATTCCAGATCAGGTTTTAGGCAATTAACGAGACGTTCATATATCTTTAAAATCTCTCTGATATTGAATTTGTGGAAAAGCAGAGCATTTATCCATTAAATTTACTGTTTTTTTACTAACTTAATTTCAGATAAGCAAAACGTCCTGGTGATATGAATTCAGGTTGAAATTAACTGTTTTTAAATAATTAACATCACTTATGCTTTTCGATAAAAAAGATTTGCTCCGTTTTCTGTCATGTTGCACTTCGATTGTTTGTTTCACACTTATATTGGCCGGATCGGAACCGTATTCAATAGAACCGTCAAATCCTCTCTATGAATCCTGGCGATGGAAAACCTATACTGAGCTTGGCGATAAAGGAATTCGTTGTCTGACCGAAGGTAAGGATCATTCGATGTGGTTCGGAACAGGAAAGGGATTGTATCATTATGACGGATTACATTGGAATAATTATCTGGAAGTAAATGATGTGCTCAAAGCACCCATATACGGCCTGTGCTATACCGGCAGGGATATTTTGTATGTCGTATCTCCAAAAGGAATTTGTCACTTCAAGAATGACACCTGGCAAACCGACCTTTTTTTCCCTGACGAAAAAGTATTGGGAAGTGAATGGGAAGTACTGAATATGACCGAAACCCAGAATGGCGAAATTTGGGTAGGCGTATACTTTGGTTTGATCCGGATTGTAAAGGAAAAATATACCATTTTTACCACACCGGATCAGATCCTGGGCCTGGAAGATTTATTCAAGGAAATTGAAATTGTTGACATGACAGGAGTTTACCCGGAAATTGAAAAATTCATTGTTTTCGATGTACTGGAAGATCACACGGGGAATCTATGGTTGGGTATGGAAGACGGGATTACTTTGCGATTGTACAATAAAAATCACAACCCTGCATCGCCTGGCCTTTATAATTTATATACCGGGGCAGATAACATGCTCTTAGGCAGGCTTCCTATTTTGTTTGAATCGAAAAATGGCCGGATTTATAGTATTTCACAATCTATTCAAGGAGGTGTAAACATCTATAATTTCGCCACCGAAAACTGGACGTCATTTCCATTGAGCAACGAATTTGGAGGTGACAATCTGAATTATTCAATCTGTGAAACAGGGGATGGCACACTGTGGATCGGTGGACTATCCCGTTTCTTTACCAGGCAGAATGGTACATGGAGAGAATATAGACAACCGGCACTACCCGTTCCTCCAACACGAATAATTCTTTATCCCTCCTCCGACGGATCATTGTGGATGGTAGGTCATCTGGCTGATGTTCTCCGCATTGAATATAACACACCCGACTGGAATAC
>CAYUAV010000383.1:0-4476 GCA_964442665.1 uncultured Bacteroidales bacterium | reverse complement strand
TATATGAAATCATTCGGCCTGAGCCTGGCCGTGCGTGATATCGGTTCACTCAGTCTCAACCGGAGTTCTTCGGGTTTTAGTATCTCGGCTAATCCTCAATTCATTTACAATAAGATTACCAATAGTAATATTTATAAAGAATCTTTTCTGAAAAAGATCCTTGATACAAGACTTATATCAGGTTTGGAAGTCGAGATCTCCAAAAAAGGTATCAAGAGAGCGATAAAAGCAACAACCATAGGAAGTCAGATGAGAAATGTCAGTAACTATGCTGTTCGGTTAATACAGGGATTTAGTTCTCCGGGATACATGCCGGAATACAATGGCGTGGCGTTTAATAACGACCTTGGGCTTGAAGTTTTCGGGTATCTTCCTATTGGAATAGAGCTTGGATACCACCACAGTTTTAATATCCGGTTAAATAAGGCAAACAATGTTCTTAAAGGATACGGATACCTGTATAATCCGAGTTATAATACATACAGGCAAACTCCGACCCTCTCGGATTACTATGTAGAAAAGGAAATCAACTACGATAAGAAAGATAAATACCTGGGAATACCTCATAACGGGGCCGATAATTTCATGGTTACGGGGGAACAGTTATGCGGTGGTTTTAATATCATTCAGCAACATATTAACCAGTATTACCCTTCGTCAGTAAACAGCGAACAAAAACTGCGATCCACCGGATTCGAACTCGGCCTGGGTCCGGGAAATATCAGTGTGGGATTTAATTTTGGCGGTGGCAAACAAACCTACAGGATTAAACCATGGAATGCCAACGGCGCTACGGGTGACCTGGCACTTGTTCTTCGCAACTGGATCACCCCATATGACATTAATGACGTAAGAACCTCAGGTGCATTTTTCCGCTTTGCCAGCGATCTGGGTGGAGAAGTCTCCTACCTGGAAAATGATAACATACTTTCTTCCAGGATCAATGCTGCTGAAATCCTCCTGGGATTAGGAGCTGATTTTTCACCCTATAATGCATTAAAAGACTCACTTGGCAATGTAAACCGTTCCTCCTATATCGAACATCATACCAATAACGATATTATCCAACATCCTGAAAAGAAATTTGAGAAAAATACAAAAATCGATTCCCTTCTTTCAATCGATAATATTACGGGTATTAATGACCGTCTGGCCGAATATGCTGTTACCAATGAATCGGGGATGAAATATGTGTACGGTTTGCCTGTTTACACGAAAGACAATAAGAACATATCGGTGGATGCTTCTTCCAAAGACTACCGTGTTGAAAACAGGTACCTGGCTTTTCGCCAGGTAAATACAGGAGACAAGATATTTGATAATGAAGTTGTGATGGGAGAATCGTCCCAAAGTCCGTATGCAGTTAATTACCTGCTTACCCAGATCGTAACCCCCGATTATGTGGATGTCGATGAAAACGGACCCGATGAAAATGATTTCGGCGGCTGGACAAAATTCGATTACAGGAAGTGGGAAACTTCTGACGGTAATTCATGGTATCATTACCGCGGACCCTATAACGGATTGCTTTATGAGGAAAATGATATCAGCACCGATTACGATGATATGGGAAGTGTTACTTCCGGCGATAAACAGGTGTACTACCTTAATGCCATTGAAACAAAAAGCCATGTGGCCTTTTTCATCACCAATAAAACAAGAGCCGAAGATTTTATTGATTACACCGGTGAAGTTCTTGATGAATTGAATGGAAGCGGTGAAAACCGACACGATCAGTTAGGTGCTTTACGTGAAGATCCGGTCAGTGATAAGGACCCCGCTGCCGTTGCTGAAAACCGAAAGGATACGACTCAAAGACTCGAAAAACTTGAGCGTATTGTGTTATACTCAAAGGCAGATTTCAGTAAACCGGTCAATACCGTATATTTTGAATACGATTACTCGTTATGCCGTAATCTTCCCAACTCCGACGGTCCGTCGGGGGATAACGGCAAACTCACCCTTAAAAGGGTCTGGTTCGAAAGCGAAGGCGTAATCAACAGCCGGATAGCCCCCTATAAATTCGAGTACCAGTATGCAAGAAATTATCCTGCGGCCATCGTGAACAGGTATCCCAAAATCACCAGCTATGGCAGCCAGCTTGACGAAGGCGATCAGAATCCTGCATACCAGCCCTATGCACTCGATATGTGGGGAAATTACCAGTATAATGGGGCTCAACGGCATGCTCAGCGTATTTCCTGGGTGTACCAGGGAAATGAAGTCGATGACAGTTTCGACCCTGCAGCATGGAACCTAAAGAAAATCATACTTCCATCGGGAGGAGAGATCCATATCCAATACGAACAGAAGGATTATAGATATGTCCAGGATAAAGAGGCTCTGGCCATGTGCAGTCTGTTACCGGGTGGCAATGAATCATACAGTCCGGAGGATGCTAAATATTATCTGAATACGGCCGATCTGGGTATATCCTCAAACGATGAACTCAGAGAATATCGTGATAAACTCAGGGCGTATTTTCTTCCCTCGGATACGAATCCCCATCCGAACCTGGTCTATTTCAAATATCTGTATTCGCTCCCCGGCGATAAGGAAGCCTGGTATGACAAATGCTGGATGGAATATATCTCGGCCTACACCAATGTGAATGAAATAGATATCGAGAATGGTAAGATCTATTTCAAACTGGGTGCATCACGCAAATGGGTCAGCTGGTTTGGTAACAAACTGAAAGAACCCAATACGACAAATGTGCCCCGTACCGTATGTTACGATTACGTTGTGTATAATGCCGATGGTAAGCTCGAAGGGAATAATTGCGATTGCGATTTTCCTTTGATGGATGCTATTGATAACCAGATTGGCAACTATTATAATGATATTATTGATAACGGCGACGATTTCAATACCATCAACAACCTGCAATGGCGAATGAATGTTTCACGTCCCGCAAATGAAGCGATCATTACCAAGATCTTCCAGTCGCAGATTAATAAAGAACATGTATGCAAGCACATCGATTTTGCGCGGTCGTTTCTGAGAGTGCCAGTATTCAAATCGAAAAAAGGCGGCGGGATCAGGGTAAAACGGCTGCTGATGTATGATAAGGGAATTGATACCGGTAACAATGATGCCATGATCTATGGCACCGAGTATATATACAAAACCGAAGGTGGATACAGCAGCGGCGTAGCCACCAATGAACCTTCGGCTGGCCATGAGGAAAATGCACTGGTTCAGCTTCTTGATGAAAAGAACCTGAAATGGCTGGGAAGAATCCTGTACGGAGAAGACCTGAAACAATCGGAAGGCCCCATCGGTGAAAATCTTCTTCCGGGACCTTCAGTCGGCCATTCAAGGGTAATCGTACAGAATATCCATCATGGGAAAACAGGAACCGGTTATATGGAATACACTTACCATACCGTGAGAGATCACCCCATGAAATTTACGATGACCGATCTGGATAACGATCATAAATTACACATACCGGTTACTATCCCGGCAGGTCTGTTCTATTTCTCTACCGACCGTATGTATCTGTCACAGGGCTACCGGTTTGTCATCAATGAATTTAGCGGTCGGCCCATAGTAGTGGCCAGTTATAAAGGCGATTATGAAAGCGGCCGAACAGCCATGCCTGTAAGCTATACCCGGTACGAATACTATAATCTCGAAAATGATCCGTTGAAATATATCAGTTATGATCCTGCTACCAACCAGTTCGAAACGACCTATGCCAAACCCGGAAAGCAGGAAGAGATCACATCGGAATTAAAATCGATCCATGATAAAACGGTTGATTTCAACCTTGAGCTGGACATAAGTTTCAGTTATCCTCCTATTGTGATCAACCTGGGTTTCGCTCCCTCATTTACCTTTTCCGAAAAATTACTGAATACCCATGTTACCTCAACAGTGGTAAGATACCCGGCCATCGTTAAAAAGACGGTTAACTATTCCGATGCAGGAACCGTGGTTACTGAAAACCTGGCCTTTAATCCTCACAACGGTCAGCCGGTCCTCACCAGGACTTATGACGGATATAATAACGTCAGGCTGGAACTGGCAAACACCGGATCGAGACACAATGGAAGCTATTTTACCTGGAATTTCCCCGCATCGTGGATCTATCCCGAGATGGGACCAAAGTGCTCGGGAGATGAAGGCACAAGGACCAACCAGTTAAATGCCACAGCAGCAAGTATTGTATCGTATGGTGAACAGGGCGACTGGCTGAATCATCCCGAATATATCCAGGGGAAAAATATGAAAGGCGTCATTTCCGCTTCAGCGATTACATATAAAAATGAATGGTTCACTTCATCTCCTTTAACCGAAGAATATAATATCGAAAGCCAATATTTCAATGCATTGAACCGGAACTGGTATCCGTCGACTTCCTTTATGTTTAACTCGGAAAATGTACTGCCGGCCAGTAATCCTGATAGTGGACGAATATACAACGGCGGGGTAATGAAGGATTTTGTCATGTTCGACTTCCTTCATCCT
>CAYUAV010000382.1:0-4482 GCA_964442665.1 uncultured Bacteroidales bacterium | reverse complement strand
TTCAACATATTTATTTGCATGACATAATAATCATTAAAAAATTTAAACAGGTTCTGAACAGAAGTGAGTTTTAAAATAGCAAAATATGAAAAGGAATAAGTATTTGGTTGGTTTTGATAAAATTCTGTTTATCATACCCTTAGGAATATACAATTTAACCATACAATCACAAACGATTGACTCGCCATACGAAGTGGCTACCTGGCAGGGATCTTGCGATGCTGCTGTTACCTATACTTTTGATGACGGATGTTCTAATCAATTCTCAAAAGCCATACCTATGTTCAATGAATTTGGTTTCTGTGGCACATTCTTTACCGTAACAAACTGGTCGCCTAATTGGACTGCCCTTCAAAATGCGGCTTCGCAAGGACATGAGGTAGCCAGTCATACGGTCAGTCACCCGGATCTGAGTACACTCGATGCCACGGAACAAAATACGGAACTGGAGAGCTCGGCTGATGCCATTTATAGTCATATCGAAGGATTAAATGGTATGACAATGGCTTATCCGTATTGTATTCCCGGAATCGATTCAATTACGGCACTCTATTACTTTGCTGCACGTGGTTGCCAGGGATTTGTTGAGCCCAGTACCCCTGGCGATTTTCTTAATATAAGTTCTATAATCTGCGGCGAACTGGGGGACGTAAATTCTACAGATGCTTTTCAACAGCGAGTTGATGCAGCAGCCAATTCGAATGGCTGGTGCGTTTATCTCATTCACGGTATCGATAACGATGGCGGGTATTCACCTCTAGCTTCGGATAAATTACGAGCAAGCCTGGAATACCTGGATGCTAATAGGGACAAATTCTGGGTAGCCACATTTGGAAATGTTGCGCGATATATTCGTGAAAGAAATTGCCTCACAGTAAATGCTCTTGAGGAGACTGATGACACAATCAAATTGGAGCTTAGCGATACCTTAGATAACGAAATTTATAATCAACCTGTCACACTTCGGAGGCCGTTGCCGGAAGGCTGGGAGTTTGCCAGAGGTTTTCAGAACGGAGAGGAAATACATACCTCTCTTATTGAAATTAATACGGAAAAATACATACTTCTTAATGCCATTCCGGATAAAGGAGAACTCGTATTATATGCCAGTGAGGTTCCTATAGCAGATATCGGGAATTATCGTACGGATGATTCCGAAAATAGTCTGAGGATAAGGATCGATCAGGACAGACTGCTTTTCGATCTTCCTCAGACTTCATTATCCGTGAAAAATGTCCGGTTATACAATATTATGGGGATGCCCGTTTCAGGTATACCCGATTTGGATGAAAATGCAAACAAGGGATGGATGATTATCAATCGAGAACTCATCAGAACCGGAATATTTTTTTTATGTCTCTCAGCCGGAAATAAAATTTGGACGCAAAAAGTTATAATCCCGGATTCTTATTAAGTCGTATCATAGATAATAGAAGGAAAATTTTACTATAAAACATGCTCAGAAGTAGTGATAATAAGAAGATAAGAGATATTTTTAACAGACACTTCGCTAAGCTTGGCTGTATTCTTGCCGGCATATTCTTACTAACTCTTTCAGGCAATGCGGAAATCAGGTTGCCCTGTTTGATAAGTAATGGAATGGTGCTTCAAAGGGATATTGCCGTGCAAATATGGGGATGGGCCGAACCCGGGGAAGAGATTCTGATTAATTTTAACGATACCGATCACTTCACTGTAGCCGATGCCAAAGGCAACTGGTCCGTTAGTTTATCCCCTCAACATGCCGGAGGCCCTTACGACATGGTATTGAAGGGTAATAATACCATTCTGGTAACTGATATTCTCGTAGGTGATGTTTGGATTTGTTCCGGTCAGTCGAATATGGAGATTTCACTGAAACGCGTTGAACCCTTGTATCCCGATGAGATTGCCCAATCGGAAAATCCTGAAATAAGATACTTTGAAGTACCTAAAAAATACGATTTTAAAACTCCAAAGGCCGATCTTGATTGGGGAAGCTGGCAACATGTCAATCCGCAAACTGCAGCGGGCATGTCGGCTGTAGCCTATTTTTTTGCAAAGGAGCTTAATAAGAAATATGGAGTTCCCATCGGTCTGATAAATGCCAGTCTGGGTGGCTCGCCTATTGAGGCATGGCTAAGCGAAGAAGCCCTCAAAGAATTTCCTGCCCAATATAAGGAAGCGTTGCGTTTCAGGAATGATAGCCTCCTTGCTGAAATCGAAGCGTCAGATAATGCACGGATCTATAAATGGCACCTTGAATCATGGGAAAAGGATGCCGGATACACCAGTTCTTCTGCTCCCTGGTACAGCCAGGATGTTGATGATTCAGCCTGGCCTGTCATGAATGTTCCGGGATACTGGACCGATACAAAACTTGGAGCAGTAAATGGTATTGTCTGGTTCAGGAAAGAAGTAATACTGCCGGAATCCATGGAAGGAAAACCGGCAAAGCTTATTTTAGGCCGTATCATCGATGCTGACTCAGTATGGATGAACGGAAAATTCATAGGATCCACAAGTTATCAATATCCTCCGCGTCGCTATGCGATTCCTGCAAATGTGTTAAAATCAAATAGGAACATAGTTGTAGTAAGGGTGGAAAGTGACATAACACGGGGAGGTTTTGTTCCTGATAAACCGTACAAAATTATTGCAGGGGATAAAGAAATAGAACTGACAGGCGAATGGAAATTTAAGTTGGGTGCAGAAATGCCTCCTTTGCAACCTCAGACATTTATCAGGTATAAACCGGAAGGTTTATTCAATGCAATGATTGCTCCATTGTTAAACTATACTATTAAAGGCGTAATCTGGTATCAGGGCGAATCCAACACTTATAATCCTCAGGAATATGCCAGACTTTTTCCAGCTCTTATCAGCGACTGGCGGCAAAATTGGGGAATAGGCGATTTCCCGTTTCTGTATGTTCAGCTTCCTAATTTTATGGAACCTGTCGATGAGCCAGGCGAAAGTAACTGGGCTGCTTTCAGGCAGGTTCAGCTTGATGCGCTTCATATTAAAAATACCGGTATGGCAGTTACTATTGATCTGGGAGAATGGAATGATATACATCCTCTCAATAAAGAGGATGTTGGAAAACGGCTGGCTCTTTTGGCTGAAAAAATCGCATACGGAGAGCAAAATATTGTTTCTTCAGGACCTTTATACCTATCAATGAAAAAAACCGGGAACCGGATTATTCTTTCATTTACAAGTACCGGAAGTGGTTTGATGATTAAAAATGGTCAGGAGTTGAATCAGTTTTCCATTACCGGAAGCGACGGTAAATTTGTTTGGGCTAATGCAAAAATTGAGGGAAATAAGGTAATTGTGTGGAGTAGCAAAGTCAAAAGACCTGTGGCTGCGCGCTATGCATGGGCCGATAATCCGGTCGGGGCCAACTTATTCAATAAAGAAGGATTGCCTGCATCCCCATTCGAAACAGGAGAATAAGACTTTTTAACAATACGATACCAGTGTTTGCAATCTTCTGTTCATCTGCCGGAGATTGGAAAAATCCTTATTTATCGTTATAAATAATTAAATTGAACCGGATTCTGATAAACCGGTAAATTAAACCATGAAGAGCAGGTACTTTTATGGAATTTCCTTTATTGTTGTAATCGTATTGGCCATTTTTGTTTTCTTTCTGCAGAGAGTTCTGAGATCAGATAGACTGGCTTTACAAAAAAGCAGCAGGGAAGAGTATGCCGGATCACAAAGTTGTATTGAATGTCACGAAAGCTTTTATAAATTATGGTCGCCCTCTCATCATGGAAAAGCCATGCAACCGGTGAAGGATGTTTTGGAAACTGAAGAGTTCAATATTCAGTCAAAAGCCATACAGATGAATAAAAAATGGTATAGCATTTCAATTCAAAAACGCCGCCTTTTTATGTACGAAAGAGATACGATTAACAATCATCCTATGAATAGATATGAGGCTGTATGGGCTCTGGGTGGAAAGAACATCTATTACTTTCTGACTTCTTTTAAGGGAGGGCGTTTGCAGACTATGCCACTGGCATATGATAAAAATCGTGATGAGTGGTACAGCACTCCCGAAAGCGCTGTTCGTCATTTTGCAGGAGAAAGTACGGCTGATGAAGCTGTTGAGTGGACCAATTCGTTATATACGTTTAATACTGCCTGTCATAGCTGTCATGTTAGTCAGTTAAGTAAAAACTACAATCCGGAAAACAATACCTATCAGACAGAATGGATGGAGCCCGGAATCAACTGTGAAACCTGCCATGGTCCCGGCAGAGAGCATGTTACTGTATGCCGCAGCGCCATAAAAAAAGAACAGATGCCCGATAATCTTAAAATAATCAGGACGTCATTATTTACACCGGAACAACACAATTCATCCTGTGCATCATGCCATGCTAAAAGCATGCCGCTAACAGGTTCCTATCATCCCGGTAAAGATTTTTTCCGGTATTTCAACCTGATCACACTTGAAAGTCCCGATTATTATCCGGATGGGAGAGACCT
>CAYUAV010000381.1:0-4532 GCA_964442665.1 uncultured Bacteroidales bacterium | reverse complement strand
AAAATGAGCGTTATGTACGATGATGGAAATGTGCACTATGAGGTTGAACTGAAGAACGGTCTTAAACATGGCAATTTTAGAGAATACTTTCCGGATGGTATAGTTAAAGTCCGTGGAAAATTGAAGGATGATAAACCCGAAGGTCCATGGAAATTATATGATGAAAAAGGTAACCTGGTTGAAGAAAAAGTTTTTAAGGAGGGCATTGAGGTATCTGAATAATTGCATGGTTATTATTTTATCTGTAGTATCAGGAGTATTGTATTTACTGGTTTCTTATACTAATTAAGTATAGTGCTGTCTTTCGTTTTCTTTAAATTCACTAAATTTAATACAAACTGATCCCTGTTTTGGAATCATGAATGAATGATTACAAATATGATTCAATATAAAGAGTAAATAAACGTTATCCGATTAACCGGTTAATCGATTTGGTGGAAAAAGAATCAAATAAGAGGAAAATTATTCAATCCCTGATATTACTGGCCGTTTTTCTATGCTGCAGGGGCATTGGCAATTCACAGCAGGTTATCAGGTACATAGAATTTACCGGAAATAGAAAGACGAAAAGTTCGTACCTGCATCGGTTTATTAAGTCAAAGTCAGGAGAAATCCCCGATTCGCAAAAAATAGCTAACGACCTGCGTAAATTACATAACCTTGCGCCAGTAATGAATGCGGAAGCTTTCATATCCGAATCTGATTCAGGATTAATACTCAACTATAACATCAATGAAAGATACACCCTGCTGCCGGTGGGAGATTTCGGTATAACAAAAAACAGTTTCTGGGTTGGGGCAGGCCTTATGGAATCAAACCTTGCCGGAAAGGGAATATATGCCTATGGTTATTATCAATATAACTCCCAACATACAATACACCTCATTTTCCGTAATCCCTATATTTTTGCATCACCATGGGGTTTTGAGTTGCAGGTTAGAAATTTACCGAGCAAAGAATTTTATGCCGATAGCGATTTTTTGAATCAGTTTTTAGATCTGAGCGTCGCTGTTCGCTACGAGTTTCGTTTCGAAAATGATATTACAACCGGTACATCTTTCCGTCGCCAGAAAGCGGATATTTCCGGTTTTATTACCTCTCAGCAAGATCTGACCATCCATTTTGACCGTTCATCACAGGTTTGGTTTCTGCAGCACGATATCCAAAAACTCGCTTACCGATATTTTTATGTAAAAGGATGGAAAAACCTTGCATATCTTTCTGTTCAAATACCCTATAATTCCTCATTTAAGCCTGTAACAACAGTATACGATGAATTAAAATACTATGCTCTCATTAGACAAAGAGGCAATTTGGCATTGCGGATTATGGCAGGTATTTCGTCAGAAACGGAAGAACCCTTCTTTCCATTTCTGGCCGATAGTTACTATTCGTTTAGGGGAATCGGTTACCGGGCTTTCCGGGGAGATGCTATCGGACTTCTGAATGCTGAATACCGGCATACCTGTTTTGAAAACCACCTGGGTGGAATTCAGCTTTTAGTTTTCTCTGATGTTGGGTTTGTCTCCCAACGATCCGGAAATCCGGAAAACCGAAATGACTTCAAACCAGGACAACTTTTCTCCGGATTAGGTATACGAATTATCTATAAAAAAGCATATAACGCCATACTGACGGTCGATTACGGGTTCGATATCCTGTATAATGATAAGGGTGGTTTAGTAGTCGGATGGGGCCAGTATTTTTAATGAATAACGAAAGCGCCCAATCTACCTTCATGCCAAGATTTTTCAGAGATTCTGGTCAATGCAATAAAAAAGGTACCATTTACCATTCATCAGCCTGTAGCGGCATTGAAAATCAAATCCTGAATTCGGCAGGTAAATTCTTTCATAAACCAGCGTATCGCTCTTGTCAAATTCAATTGAATATTCCTGCGGATCGATCTGGTAAACCATAACCTTTTTAATTTGCCAGTTTTGGGGCGTCCACGCTTCTTCGGAATCGTAATCGTATTTGCCACCATCCAGCGGAAAAATAATCCGCTGCAATTGAAACACACTGTCCGTATGAAATTTTAAATAAAACTCATTGAAATTTTCATTCGATGCTGAAGAAAGTGACTTCCTCTGGGAATGACAGGCAACAACAAAACTTATTATCAGAACCGTTCGGAGTAATATTTTCATCGGCTGAAGCAGATAAGAAATAGTAATCGTACTTTTTAGCAATATAAATCTTCTGCCCGCAAATTATAAAATTTCCCACGGTTATTGAAATCGTATGACAGGAGGAAAAAAGAAAAATTAATGCAATCTGGTCCTGCTTTGACAGAGGAATATGATTTATAGAAATAAAACAAGGATTAAAGTTTATTCTAAGAAATAACTCTCCGACATTCAAACAATAAAAGCAAATTATCGCAATGATGAATTTAAACTCAGTAAATATTCGTGAAATTTACCGGAAATTCAAATTTGTTAAAGCAGATATACCTAGGAAAAAGGTACTTCAATAAACAGCAATTTGGTTTTGCCTGAAGGAACAACTTCCAGGTTTTCACCGGGATTCACCAATAGTGAATCGCGACGGTTGCAATTAAATTCCTCTACCCTGATGCTGCCTTCAAGAACAAACAGATACACCCCGTTTTTATTATCGTAACGCTTATAGGTAAATGATTGGCCATCTGTAATATTAATACGCGAAAGGAAGGCATTCTGGTGTATCCAGAGGCTTCCTTCCGCTGAATTGGGCGAAACCAGCAGTTGAAATCTATTATTCCACCCAAGTTCATCGAATTTTTTCTGTTCATACCGCGGTTCTACATCCTTTGTGTCAGGAAATATCCAGATCTGCAAAAAATTTACAGGCTCCGGAGCTGGGTTATTTTCCGAGTGCAGCACCCCCGTTCCGGCCGACATCACCTGTACTTCGTCCGGATGAATTATTCCTCCCCTACCTGTCGAATCCCGGTGTTCCAACTTTCCTGACAGGGGTATGGAAATAATTTCCATGTTCTGGTGTCCGTGTGTCCCGAAACCCTGATTCCTTTCAACGACATCATCGTTAACCACACGAAGTAATCCGAAATGCATACGCTCCGGATTATAATAATCGGCAAAGCTGAATGTGTGGTATGTTTTCAGCCAGCCATGATCGAAATAACCTCTTTCATTTGCACGGATAACTTCCATAATTTATTGCCTGTTTAGTTCAACCATAATTGTGGCATTGTCGCATCGCTTGAGTCATGAATCAATAAATCATGAATCGTATACCTTATGTAGTAAAAAATAGGAAACCTGGCAACAATGTGCCTGACCTCAGCTAATGAAATGACATTAATAACCACCCATAACTTATTCCTGTCTGTCGAGAGAGAATAGTTGCTGATAACTCCCTCCCGCATCATCCGGTTTATATATGCCCTCTGATCGGGAATCAGCTGAAAAAATTCCTCTCCCACTATTTCGGGTAACTCGATATCAACCATGTAATTCTTCATCTCTATCATGTTTAAGCTACATTTTTTCCTAATGTCTTCTGATTGTTATTTTTTGAACCTGCAACCTGTTTTGCCAGCCTGACGATTTCATCCAGATATTTACTTCGCAGCGCATGTGTTGCCGACATGATGGACGTAAAATATTTATGTTCTATTACCTGCATGCCACTGAATTCAAAAATACCTATGTCGATTGTTAGCCGGAGTGCATCAAACATCCCGGTTTTTTTATATTCTTCTCTCGACATACCCATCGAATTCAGAATAATAACTTTTTTATCGGTCAGTAATCCAACTGATCTGTCGCCATGCATTTTATAGGCAAATCCGCTCAGAAACACCCGGTCAATATATCCCTTCAAAATAGCAGGCATACTGCTCCACCATACCGGAAATACAATCCAAAGGATATTAGCATTCTTAATATATTCCTGCTCCAGAGCAATGTCAGACGGTAACCTGTCATTATTCAGTGCCATGAAATCTTCCTTTGTCAATACCGGTTGAAACTGTTCATGATACAAATCCCTAACATGTGCCGTTTCGCCTGATTTTTTTAAGGTTTCAACCAGTTTTTCTATTCCCCCTGCCAGAAAACTTTCATCGCGGTGCAATGCTTTTACTATCAAATGCTTCATGAAAACCTCGTATAATTCCGATATTTGTATTAACAGAATAACAATTGCAACTGCTTCTTGTTTAGTTTTCTACTGAATTCTGGTGGCTCACGGCATTGTTTTTGAGGCTCATCCGGTTAAAATTCAACACGATGAAAAAAATAATTTTCTTCATTCTGATAACTATCCCACTTTTAGGCAAAGCACAGGTATGTATCCATGGTGTTGTGCTTGAACCAACCAAAACATTAAAAAAAGGGGATACACTAACATTTTGCGGAGCCTGGGAAAACCCAAAGGATAAGAAGTTATTCTACCGTCTGCAAAAATCGGGGAATATGGTTCCTTCCTCAGATATCAGCCTTCTGTTCGATGAAGTCGATTTCTGGGATTTACAACAATTCTATTATACTTCAAACAACATCAGTATTAATAAAGGCTGGCAA
>CAYUAV010000380.1:0-4547 GCA_964442665.1 uncultured Bacteroidales bacterium | reverse complement strand
GGAACTTACCAGTAATAGATGATTGTATCTCAGATTTAATATACTATAAGGGACTCGGAGGGCCCTATCATTATTGCAGATTTCCTTTTGGTTTCGGAGAGATTTCACTCACCCTGGTTTACTACAAAAAAGGTAATACCGAGTGGGGCACCCCGCTAATTATTACCTCCGTTGAAGATCAGCCCGGCGACGAACTTGGTTACAAGGTATATCCAAATCCTGCAGGCAATGTTCTTACTATCGAACAGGCTTTTAACGGCAAAAACATACAGTATCAAATTTTTGATGGTTTGGGAAGACATGTTCTTCTTCAGGGGGAGATCACATCCAGAACGTTAACTCTGGATATTTCATCACTCCCCGGGGGATTGTACAATGTACGATTGTCGGATATGTCAGGGAGCATTCAAACCCTGTTATTTATAAAAAATCAGGTTGAGTAAAGTTTCTAAAGGAGTATAATTGACGAACTTAAATTAATCTGATTTCAGTTTAAATTGAGTGTAGTGCCTGGAATAGTTCAGCGTTTATCAGTGCCGAAATATGCGTTCATCTGCGAGAAATAATTCAAAGCATAGATGGTACAACATGAATATCATGTTACATTTTGGAGACTTGTGATGATGGATTCAATATTTCCGGAAAGATCGGATGAAAACAAAGACTTTTTAATATCTGTTATCGGAGAGCCAATGCTCACATAAACCGGTCCACCGCGAAACAGGTCCCCTGGCATTACGGATGCAGAATCCATGCCCACCCTGTTGGAACGCATGAAGTTCGGCCGGCACACCGGATGCAAGCAGTGCCCGGTAAAAACACAGACTGTTTTCGGGAATAACGGCTGTATCATCCGATGCCAGGGCAATAAATGTCGGTGGCGTTGAGGATGTAACCTGTAAATCGCCGGAATAATTCTTAATGACATCCGCATTAGGCGAACGGCCTAAAAGGTTTTCCCGCGAACCGGAATGTGTTATGGCAGAATCCATGGAAATAACCGGGTATAGCAGGACCATAAAATCGGGACGTGCACTTATCGTATCGACAGAATCCTGCGGAGGATATACTTCTCTGTCAAAACAGGTTCCGAGCATGGAAGCAAGATGTCCTCCTGCTGAAAATCCCATAACTCCTATCTTTTGGGGTTCAATATTCCATTGCCGGGCACCGGAACGGATCATGCGCATAGCTCGCTGTGCATCCTGCAACGGAACATCCCTTCCATTTTTATGTCCTTCGCCGGGCAATCTGTACTTCAGGATAAAGGCAGTCACTCCCGAAGCGTTCAACCAGCGGGCTATATCAACGCCCTCTTTATCATACGCCAGGTATCCATAGCCTCCTCCCGGACAAATCAGTACGGCTGTTCCGGTAGGATTTTCGGGTAAGAACACCTGCAATGAGGGAGATATAATTCCCTTTATAATTCTGTCGGAAACGGCAGGATCGTTACTGCGTTCGGTTATGGTTTCATCAAGTATAATGTTTTCCGATCCGGGCCAGAGAAGGACTTCCTGAATATTTGTGAGTTCATTATATATTTCCGGAAGTTGGGAATAGGCTGCTATGCTGCCAATCAGAAGAACGGATAACAGGACTTGTATTCGATGGCGGATCATATCTGGCATATATTTTACTCCGACGGTGCAGTTTTATCCGATCGAAGATAGGTTTTTAATCCGATTTCCTGCCGGGCGATCTCGTTCGTTACAAATCCGGCCACTACGCTGGCCCCCTTTTCGTTCAGGTGTGTATTATCTTCTCTTCCCTCCGGATAATTTTCATTTTCTCCAGCTGCCAGCCAGTTATAGTAATATTTCGAACCTGAATCGCCCAGGGCAGTTACCCATTGCTCGGTGAGCAATTGCAGGTCGATCACCGGGACATTATAGTCTCTGCCCACTTCGTGGATTATCAGGGGATACAGTCCATGGGTATCCGTTAATACACCATATTCATTAAAATTCCTGCGCACAACAGGGGTGAGCAGGACAGGAGTTGCCCCCTTTGAGCGTGTTTCACAAATATACCGGATCAGATTCCGGCGAAAAGTCGTCAGGGGATTGGTATAGCGTGCCGGGTCCTTAAATTTCTCATCGTTATGCCCGAATCCGATAAACACATAATCGCCTTTGTTAAGACTATCATATACAATCTTCCACAACCCCTCATCGATAAAGCTCTTCGAACTCCGCCCGTTCCTTGCATGATTCTTTATCTTTGCCTTATCGGTAAACAAATCCTGAAAAACCTGTCCCCAACCGGTTTCCGGATACTTATCTTTTTCTTTGTCGGCCATCAGCGAATCTCCGATCAGGTAAACGGAAATCTCAGGCGTCGGCTGGTCGCACCTGACGAATAAAAGTATCAGTAATAGATTTCTGAAAAGCTTTGCCGGATCCACGATTAAGCTGATTCAACGGTTATGAATAATTTTTTATTTTCCAAGCTGCTGCTTTACAATCCGTGCGATATATTTTCCGATAATGTCGAACTCCAGGTTCACCTCTGTTCCGGGTTGTATCCGGTGAAAATTGGTGATCTCATAGGTATAGGGGATAATAGCCACCTGGAAGGAATTATCTTTTGAATTCACCACGGTAAGACTGACACCGTTTACGCACACCGAGCCTTTTTCGACGGTCATGTAATCGTCCTGCAGGGGCGTGTATTTAAAGGTATAGTACCAGCTTCCTTCCGATTCTTTTACTTCGGTGCAAACAGCGGTCTGGTCGACATGGCCCTGAACGATATGACCGTCGAGGTGGCCGTCGAGCCTGGCGCTGCGCTCCAGGTTTACCTCATCGCCTACCTGCAGTTTGCCCAGGTTCGATTTGATCAGGGTTTCCTGAATGGCGGTGACCGTATAGGTTGTATCCGTTTTACTGACAACGGTCAGACAAACACCGTTGTGTGATATGCTCTGGTCGATCTTCAGCTCGCCGACAAACGAGCATTCCAGGGTGATGTGAAGGTTTTCCTTCTCTTTTTTCAGCGCCGTAACGCGGGCAGCTTCTTCAACAATTCCGGTAAACATAAGCTGTTTTTATCTGCAAAAATAACGAATTATCTGCAATTGCGAGTGAGTAAGCCAAAGGCACCGGAACGCGACAACCGGGGTCGCCCGAAGAGGCCGGGCTCAGCGAAGCTAATCCGGCCTGTTTCATACCATCGTTGCAGTGATATGAAAGTCATATTTTTCCGTGAGACAATACGCTATTCTAATCCGGATCGCTTTCTCCGATAAAAAACAAAAAATCCTACTACCCTGTCATAAGCTCTTATGCTCAAAGCAATATGCAGAACCTGTGCAGGAAATGCGAAGTTCCATCAGGGATCAAACGGATATGCCCTTAATATCCTTCGGTATGTATAAAAATGGCTGTCAGGCTGTTTCGCTTGATTTGTATAAGAGGCAGCAAATCGATACCAGCAGAAAACTGTTTGCCACATGGAACATGTTAACGACCTGATTAATTCCGAATATCCGGAACTTAAAGATAAAGAACAGTACACCCATCAGCATCAGGATACCTGCAATAATACCGCTGATCCATGCAATAGTTTTTAATGCTTTCATTTGATATGAGTTTAAGTACGTAATCCGATGCAGCAGGCATAGAGGGCAAAGGGTGGGAGTGTAGCCGTATAACCCGCTGTTTTGCAGTTAAATGTACGAAATTCCTGCGAAGTGACCATAAAGTGATTGGGTTTTATTATATGATTGCAGTGTACACTCATGAATAGTATTGCATTACCGGCCGCGACAACCTGCTGTGCGTTTTCTCAATAGCTATTGAATGTTTTTTGTGAATTGATGTTTAATCATTTATAAAGGGGTCCAATAAAAATCTTTCAGGTCGGTATAAAATATTCCCCTTGGAGAAGAGCCTGTCCCGATCGAAGCGCCGGGAAGGGACTAAGGGGGATTGATGTGCATGCAATACACACTCCTTCTTGAGAGGATTTGAAAGAAAATACACACCCCCTCTTTCCCCCTCTCGAGAGGGGGAGGTCACGAAGTGACCGGGGGTGTGTTTTTTACTTCAAATAATTAAATTTTATTTATGAAGGGTTAAATAAATAGCAGATAAACCGCCGCAGCTGCCATGTTTATTCAAACATAATTGTTTACATGCGGCGGAATAAGCCTGCTGCATTTTCCGGCAACCTACAAAGAGATTACTCTGTATGCAGCGGAAAAACAGGCTGTCATTAAAAAAGCACCGGTTAATACATGCCATCGATTTTTCACCACACGTTATCAGACAATTTATATTCTTAAACCTCCGTTCGTGTTAAATGCCATAAAAATTGGGTAAAAAATACCTGAAATAATTAACTTCAGTATTGCTACCTTTACGTAAACCCGACGGGTTTGTGATATTATAATTATTCATGCCCTTGTTACACCAGGTCAATGGGAGTGACGGGGCGGAGCTGTATCAGGGGAAGATGAATTGATGAATCGATGAATTGATTAAATGATTCTTTTAGAGGGGTTTATAAGTTGAGTGGTTGAGTAGTTTAGTTGTTTAGAAGTT
>CAYUAV010000379.1:0-4557 GCA_964442665.1 uncultured Bacteroidales bacterium | reverse complement strand
CCGGTAAGTCTCAAAACTCTTCCAAAAAGCATTGAAGACTAACCGGACAACCTTCGTGTTTCTAAGTACTACTTTTATCTTACGGTAATTTTAGCATGATAATATCTTTTTCCGTTCGATAATCTGATTATATACAATCCGGCAGGAACGTCGATATTCATATTAATCATGGATTGATCGCCGGCGATATCACGGGTAATAATTTGCTTACCATATAAATCCAAAATGGATACAGAAATTATATTCTTCATACCATCAATCGTAAATTGACCTTCATCGGAAGGATTAGGATAGATCCGTATGTTTTCGGAACCTGCGATACTTTCAACATTGTCAACCTGGTTCGATATAATTATGTCCATCTCATCCGAAACATCCGAATTTAATTCCAGCGACATTGCCGTTACGGTAACCGTACCGTCAGAATGAGCTGTCAGTAAGCCATTCTGATCAATAGTAGCCACACCGGCGTCATCGACCATCCAATGTACAGTGGTTAACGTTGATGTATCAGGAAGAACTTCTGCCAGCATTTGCAATGTGCCGTCATCGGTATCTATGGTTGATACACCGGTAGCAGTCGAAATTGCAATCGATCCATTGGGTACAAATTCATTTTTCAGATAAGCCCTTAACCAAAGCATGGCCGGACGTTCAACACCGTTTTCATCAATCAGATAAGCATGCTGTTCGGTTCGCCACATACCGGGCCGGAATCCCCACAAAGTAATACCTTGTATGGCCGGATGCTCCCAAAATAACGGGAACAGATTCATATAACCGTGTACCTGCTGCAGGTCGGTATATCCGTCGATCTCCAGTTCAGTTATATAAATAGGTAATCCTGTGCTGGCTAAGGTATCCAGATTTCTTAATATTGTTTGATTCGAGGCATTCTGCGAAAAATCATGCGCCTGCAAACCAATGGCATCGATAAGTGTATCTTCAGCCTGCAGAAGGTGGATTAAGTTCAGATAATCGTCTGTACTGGAAGTACTATTAATAATGCTATATTCATTTAACATTAATACTGTAGTGTCGGTAAAAGCCGCCCGGGCCATACGAAACGATTCAAGTACCCAATCCCATCCGGTAGTACCGGTACCGCCAAGTGCATCAATGTACCCTCCATCATCCGGATCATTCCGGTCATCCGGTGGATCGTGCAAGGGTTCGTTTACAACATCGATCATGTTGATTCCCGGGTAGCGTGCAGCCACAGCGGCAAACCATTCTTCTATTTCAGCCCGTTGTTCGGCCGAATCGAGCGCACCAATCCAGTGCGGTTGCTGGTTGCCCCATACAAGTGTATGTTCTTTAAACACGTAATTACTATCCATTGCTACCTGGTAGGCTTCATCCAGATCGGTCCATACCATATTATCACGGGTTCCCTCAACCCATCCCCATTTTCCGGCGTTTCCGGGAGTGACCTGGTTCCAGTAGGCTGCAAAATCACGTCTTGAATCAGGACCAAAACCACATCCCAGGAATTTATCCAATCCATAGGCCAAAGGAGGTCCCAACGGCTCCTCCCCGGGAGGATAAGGAGATCCTGGTTCACCTTTATTTAAATTATCGACCGTATAATAGATACCGGCTCTTCCGAATGCGAGTTTATCGATATCAAATCCATCTTCACGTGCCCCGATTTGAAAAGTTTTGGTAAGTTCGCTTGGTTCAACCCTGAATGTCAATGGAGTTTCATATCCGGTATAATCGGATAATGCCAACCATTTCCAAACTCCTGTAGCTGCATCACCCTGTCCTTCGACAACGTCATCGAGAATAGTGAAACCTGCTATATTAAGGTTATTACAAATAATCCAATCAGCATCTGCCAGTGGATCTTTTGTATCAAAACCATTACCATAAAAAAAACTGTCGTCATTCGCGCCATTTGATCCAACCCGGACTCTGGCAAATAGCTTATAGGTACCCGAATCGGTAAAGGTAACAGTAAAAGAAGCAACTTTATCAGCACTGCCCGGGTTTCCCCCATTAATGAGGTCTGTCTGTGGAGTGATATATGTTACATCACCATTTGTTAAAACTTCATAGTCTGCACCCAGTGTACCGGATTCAACCTCAACTATTACAGGTTCATTCTGACCATACAGTTCCATGCCGGCCAGGACTAAAATCGATAATAAAACAGCTGTTACTCTCATAATTAAAAATTTAAGTTCCCTAAAAATTATTTAAATAAAGAAAAAATTAGGGTTGGATATGGTATAAGAATTTCGTAATTCTTTTATAAAATTAATGCAAATCAAATATAGCAAAAAAGTAAGAATTCCCTGAGTCAAGTAAAAACGATTCCGTCTTTTAAAATCCAAATTTCAATAACCAATTGATATATGTAGATGTATTTTATATAAATAGTTACACATAATTAAAAAAACCCGGTGAGTTTCGCCGGGTTCTTTTAATCCAAGACTATGTTGAAAAAACTAACTGATATAAAACCATAGTAGACTATTCATATCCCTCGTATGTTAATATGAATACTTCATGAAATTATAATGTGATTAAAGGGCAATTGATCACCTCAAACTCTCAACTAACACTACGATTTTTGATCAGATTGATAAATTCATTCCGATATGTATGCCCGATGGGTATTGATTTATTACTTATTTTAACCATATTACCCTCGATGAGCTCAAATTTGTTTATTGAAATAGCAAATGATTTATGCACTCTTATAAACTGATTTTCCGACAATTGGCTCAATAAATTCTGAAATGTATCATGCACTAAAATATATTTATTGTCAGAATGAACTTTAACATAATCACCAATTGCCTCTAAATAACTAATATCGTTGATTATTATCCTGTGAATTTTTTTATCTGATCGCAGTAAGATAAAATCGGATTTATTCAGTTCGTGATTTTTATTATTAATTATATCAATAGCCTTATTTACTGCTTTAAGGAATCTTTCAAAAGGATAAGGTTTTAATAAATAATCTACAGCGTTAACTTCAAAGCCTTCTACCGCAAATTCCGTATACGCGGTGGTAAAAATCACGTAAGGCGGTTTCGCAAGCGATTTATAAAATTTCATGCCAGAAAGTCTTGGCATATTGATATCGAGAAAAATCAGATTAATATCGTGGTTGTTAATGAAATCGTTTGCCTCGAATGCATTTTTACATATCCCAGCTAAATTAAGAACTGGGCAGTCTGCAATATATTTTTCTAATATTTCACGGGATGCAGGCTCATCATCGACAATTATGCAATTAATTTTCATTCCTGATGATTAGTTTAATATGGAAAAAGCTATCGCTTTCATTTATCTCCAGCAAATGCTTATCCGGATATAACAAATTTAAACGGTTTTTAATATTGGATAACCCAATGCCCGTATGTTTATCTTTTTCCGATGCTTCAGAAATTCTCTTATTGTTTTCTATCTCAAATAGTATTTCGTGCTGATCGGCTTTAAGATAAATATCAACGTATGTCTGCTCAGTATCAGCTTTTATGCCATGTTTAAAGCTGTTTTCAACCAGAGGCAGAAACAACATGGGCGCAATTTTTAAGTTATTTTCTTTAACTTCAGTTCTGAACTCAACTTTTGAGTTTGTATCAATCCGAAATTGCTGTAAGCCCAGGTAATCATTTATTAGCTTAACTTCCTCCGACAGGTAAACAAAATCTTTACCCGATTCATAAATTACATACCGTAAAATATCGGAAAGCTTAATGATTGCATCGGGCGATTCATCCGATTTCTTTAAGACAAGGGAATACAATACGTTTAAACTATTGAACAGGAAGTGTGGATTTACCTGTGCCTTAAGCGCAACTAATTCGATCTCGGCTTTTTCCTTTTGCAGTTCTGTGAGTTTTTTGGTTGTTTCGGAAAGTACAAACCAGCTCTTTGCAAGTTTAATCAGGCTTGTTATAGCAATATAAACCACGACAAACTTAAGTATATCGGCAAATTCATAATAGGAGATAAAATAGTAGCCGGGTAAAATATGATCAACCAGCTTATCAAAAAATAGAATATTTATTTCTACACTGGCAGCTATTACAATAATCAAAGAAACTATATACAAGAAATACTTTTTTCTGCTTAGCAGTTTGGGTATCAGTAAAAACAGATTAACGTAAACTCCTGTAATTAAAGTGCTTTGAAATAAAGCGGTGTAGATATAGTCGATTTTTTCAATTTGACCGGAGTCTGCAAAAAGATGCAACATAATATAGCTTGAAACCAGCCAAAACAAGATATGTTGCAGTAGCTTGTTTTTATATACTTTCTCAAGCTTAATTTGCATCGTTACTTACTTTCTTCAAATTGAATGTTAATGCTTCTTTATCCCTGTCCTCCTGATTATCCTCCCAGATAGATTTAAATGCCTGCGGATCGTTTCCGTATTTTATAATGAATTTCTGCAGTTCTTCCGTCGAGGCTGTTAAAAGATAGCTATTCATATCCAGATCGTTTTCATATATTTTCTCATGCCTGATGCGAATTTTGTTTTGATCAAGCAATTTTTCGAGCCACACTTCATTAAACCACTGTATTTTTATGACA
>CAYUAV010000378.1:0-4563 GCA_964442665.1 uncultured Bacteroidales bacterium | reverse complement strand
CTTCAACCCATTAAAGATTTTAGTAAAACAACCCGGGTAGAAAAAATTGGTTTTATATTATATGCTGCGCTCAGTTTATTAATTTTTGTAAGTAATATACATAATGGAGTGAACCTGGTTAACATCTTTGCTTTAGTATGCTTCGTAATGAACCTGGTATTCTTTATTCTGTCTTTCAGGAGGATGAATGTATTATATTATATCGTTTTCTTTTTTAATGGTATTAATTCATTTGTATCAGGCTACGATGCGAACCGATCCGGTTCCGAAAGAGTTTATATTTTCTATTATTTAATTGGTATTGTGTATATTTTACTTACTATTTACTTCCTGTCGTTGGACAGACAAAAAAGACTCGCCGGCAGTTAAGATGAAGCATTTATTTTATTGTTGAGATCAATTTAATAATAAACTATGAAACGCTTACAACATGCTTTAACCTATTATTATAACACACTATTTCAAAAAAACGTCACTAACATTGCCTTCAATGCACTATTTGAAATGTACTCATTGCGGACACCTGAACGAAGTGAAATCGGAATACCTGATTTTCTGTTCAGATTGTAATAAAAAACTGACAAATAACTTTTCGGATTGGAAGAAAAGGAATCCTGAAAAATCACTAGACGATTTTAAGCAACTGATTTGCATTTCTGAAGAGGAATTACAAAAAGATTCTGCAAAACCTAAATCGAATTCACCCAAAGGATTAAAGTACTGGATTCTATTTGCCCTGGCTTTTGCATTATTCTATGCAATCGGACACTTTGGCGGAGAAGCAATTGTAAAATTCTTCAAATCGGAAAAAACTTCAAAAGAAGTACTCGATCAGAAGTGGATAAAAGAAACCTACGGAAATTACGGACTGATTGTTGAAACTCCGGTAAAACTGACAAAAGATGAATTGCCGGTGCCCGATAACGTTAAACAGCTCATCGACGATATGGAAGTTTATGATTATATGTCGGCTAAGGGATTCAAGATAATGATAAATAGTATTAAATATAATCCTGTCATTGTTTCAGCTAATTTACAGGGTGCTGCCGATGGTTCCATTAACGAGGTAAAGATGCAAAAAGGAGTAACTGATTTTACCTATACTGAAGATTATATTTATAAGGGAGACATACCCGGATTCATCCAGAAAGGAACCTTTAAGCATAATGGAACAAAAATTGAATTTATAAATGCCGGATTTGCATCAGGTTTGTATGTCTGGCATGTATGGGTCGGATACCAGGCAGATGATGAAACAGGAAGAATTGCGGCAAAAAGAGTTATTGAATCCATTGAAATACATACTGGCAGCTTAGTTGACATATTATAAAATCTCCTTCTAAAAGTAAATATTACCAATATGATTAATTCACAGAAATTGGAAGATTTATTCCCGTTAGTATAGAAGCAGATAAATATATTTTATTTTCAGAAATTCATAACTTGCACTGGTAAACAACGTCCCGGTTTTTGCGGGAAGCATACTTATTTTGCAGTGCAAACATTATAAATAGTTAGAGATGATAAATACACAAATTCTTATGATATGACAAACCCTGTTCGTTTTCCGTACCGGTTTTTTATCGTGACATTTATCTGGTCCTGGTTATTCTGGATTCCGCTCATTCTAGCTAACCTGGGAATTATTCCTGTATCGTCCGAACTCTTGTCGAAACTGACGCTTCCGCTATCCGTTATTGCGGCTTTCGGACCGCTCACCGGTGCATTATTTTCCATTCGCCGGGAAAAAGGGAAAGGCCATGGATGGAAATACCTGCGCAGTTTCCTCGATCTTCGATTGGGATGGAAAGCCTACATTTTTCCTTTAGTCCTTCTGGGAGGTTCTACCTGTATAGCCTGGCTTATTCCTGAACTTTACGGTGAAGACCGGTTACCCATGTTGTTTCCCTCTGCATGGATATTCTTTCCTTACCTGCTGATGATGATCCTGCTGGGTGGCGGACAGGAAGAATTCGGCTGGCGGGGTTATGCCCTTCCACGCCTTGAAGGATTGTTGGGCTTGTGGCTCGCAAATATCCTTCTGGGTATCATTTGGGCCCTGTGGCATTTACCGTTATGGTTTATTAACGGCACAAGTCAGACCTATATGAACTTCGGAGGTTTTATCCTGCTTACCACAGGCTATTCCTTTATTTTTTCGTGGATAAGAAATATTGCAGGCAACAAACCGTTTTCCGGACTTTATGTACATGGTGTCGCCAATGCCTTTATCCCGCTTATGCCCATACTAAGCATGCACAAAAATGTACCGCAACCGCGTTTCTGGATCTGGGTATTACTAACGCTTTTTATGGGTATTGTCATTACAGCATTTCGTACCAAAGTCTCCCCTAATAAAGCACAACAGGAATAATAGTTCATCCTGCACATAAGAAACAGGAGTTCAAAGTTTCGTATAACCGGACGATATGAATAACAGGAAAATTTCAGCCCATCAACTCGTTGAATCCTACGGATGGATCATATCCCGGTTATCGCACCGGATGATCCGGAATAATGAACTGGCACAGGAAGCAGCGCAGGAGGTCTTGTATGAGATTATTAAGAGCCTGGATAGCTTTAGAGCTGATGCCAAAATAACCACCTGGATCTATACCATAGCAAAAAGGACGATCATGCGATATGCATTATCGGAAAGGGTATATAAAATCCGTGAAATAAATACCCATTTCGATCTGGATTCCATCGGATACGATGGTTCTGAAGAAGAGAAAGAAATGTGGGTGAAGGAAAAATGCGATCACTGTCTGACTGCTTTCTGTCATTGTCTGGACAATAAATCACGATTGATCTTTCTTTTCAGGGAGATAGCCGGATTAACCTATTCCCAGATCAGTGAAATTATGCAAATAACCGTAGATAATGTAAGACGAATTCTTTCGCGTTCCCGGGCAAAAGTAAAGAATTTCATGAACAGGAATTGTATATTGTATAATCCCGATGGCGCATGTAAATGCAGGATCCGGAAACATATCCTTGCTGTTGATCTGGATGATGAATATAAAAAGTTAGCAAAGGCAGCAAAACTGGTTAATTTATTCAGAAAATTCGACAAGGAACTGCCCCGAAAAAATTATTGGGAAAAATTAATTGCCGAAGCTGTCACAAATTAAAAAATTCTCCACTAAGGTTATATAACCAAAAACGGAGAAATTATGGATTACAAAAATCTGACAGCCCCATGTGGCAGAGATTGCTTTAACTGCTTTTTTTATATGGCATCTACGAATGAAAAATACAGGATAATCCTTGCAGAACGGCTTGGAATGGAACCGGAAAAAGTCGACTGTAAGGGATGCAGGAACAATAAAGGTGATTGCCAGGTACTGAGAAATTATGGTTTCAGCGGAACCTGTAAAATTTACCAGTGTGTTAGTAGCAGGAATGAAGAGTTTTGCAGCGATTGCCCCGACTTCCCATGCGATTTTCTTCACCCGTTGGCGCATGGAGCAGAACGATTTCCTCATAATCTGAAAGTGTACAATTTATGTATGATCAAAAAGATGGGATTGGAAAACTGGGCGAAAAACAAGGCCAAACAGTCGTTCGAAAGATATTATAACGACAAACTTGATACCTGCGTATAAGATTACGAACTGCAGAAAACAAGTATTGATTACATCCGGGAGCTTACATGAATATATGCAGGTGGATTCGGGAAATTTTTAAATCATTAGGCCCGATGGCGCAAAGAAATCATTATAAAGAAGAAATATCAATTCAGGAATGATGCCAAATCCCGACTGCTAATTCTCCCAAACTTATTGAAAAGACAGGAAATTAAGCTTTTAATGTATAAGATAAAATTTCGCTGAAAATTATTACGTTAACTGTAAATTCAATGGTTTAGCTGTAATAGTTTCTGACTACTCTGCATATTCTTTCAGCTCCTTCCGCAGTTTTCTGCGGGCACAAAAAATTCTGCTCTTCACCGTTCCCATCTTTAATTTCTGCAGCTGTGCTATTTCCGTATATGAAAATCCCTGAAAATACAAAAGAAATGGTATCTTGAATTTCTCATTCAGCCTGTGTATAGTTTTGCTGATCTCTTCCTGCTGCAGATAACTGCTTTCTCCGGCAGAATGTACATTTGGTGAAAGTGCATACATATCATTTTTATTGTCAAAAATCGTATTATACCTCGAAGTTTTCCGATAGGCATTTATAAACGTATTTTTCATAATAGTATAAGTCCAGGCTCCGAGATTTGTATTTTCTTCAAAACTATCTTTTGATTTTATAGCTTTAAAATAAGTTTCCTGCAATAAATCTTTTGCATCCTCACTGTTCTTTGTCAGTTGATTTGCAAACCTGTAGAGTTGATCGCGCAGATCTAATAGCCTGTGACTAAATTCAATTGTTGTCATGTTTCAATAATTTAGAGTGTTACGTTTTGTGAATATGCAAGGACAGCATGATAAGCCTGGCCTTTCTTCCTTTTCGCAAGGTTCCGACTTTGATCTGAACGTTTTATCCGGTTTTTGCCATCCCATTTTTTAACTTATTTAGTTACAAATGACGCAGGATTTGATACTCTTACTA
>CAYUAV010000377.1:0-4566 GCA_964442665.1 uncultured Bacteroidales bacterium | reverse complement strand
ATCCTTCGTTTCAGCAGTAAATGCGACCTCAATATCCTTAACTCCTTCCAGAAGCGACTTTATACCTTCCTGAGCAAGCCTGTGATCATCGTAAATACCTACCTGTACCATACTATACTATTATTCACGAATTATCAATAATTGCAGCACATCGTGTTTTACCATTCATCAAAACCGAAAGCGGTTTTTCGAATTGTATGTGCTTAAAAAATTTCGTGCGGTTACTTAAATTTTTGCGATTCAGAAGATTCCATCGGATAAAATCGGTATTGGAGGAATCGAGAACCGAGAAATAACCGATATTCATTGAAGTAATGTTGTGAAAAAAATGAGACCCTAACGACGAATCGAGCGGATAATTTGCCAGGCTGATCTCTACAATTACCTTGGCATTCGAAATCTGGTTCCAGTTGACAGGTACACCCAGGTAACGGTCGCGTGTACCCCAGCGGCCCGGTCCTATAAGAATATACTGTCGGTTTTGTTTTTTAAGTCTGCTGTTAAAATATTCAATCTCAGCAGCCATTTCGAGTGTCTTGAGTTTATCGAAATGAGGTACGTCAATACATATTACATCGTATATATCGATAAGCTCTCCATTACCGAGAGCCGATTCTGTATACAGGATCATTTTCGATTTATCCAGTACCGAAAAATCGATAGTGTTACTATGCTGAGCACCCACTAGCGGCTTAACCTGTAAAAGATAAAAAGAAGGCAATTCGTTCAGTGTGGGACTCAGATCAACAGCAAATTCGATCTCTACGGGCGAGCCAAGAGCATCTTTGATCGTTGTAAGCATCATATCGATAGTTTCGGCCAGAGGAATGTGATCATATTTCAGAATATCAGCAAAATTCATAATCCTTGGACCCACGGTGCTTAAACCGGGGTCGATACGATCGTTCACTGAATTATAAACCGAAGCCAGATGCTTCAGGGTCCCATGATTTTCAGCAACCTTCAGATCGAGTAATGATAAAGAAGCCAATTCTCCTTCTTTTACATAATCAATATTCTTTTTTGTGAAATCAAGTGCATAGAATTTAACCTGAGAACTATTCATTAAATCTCTTGTTGAATACATCTCAATTTTCGGATACTTAGGAGAAAAGCGAAACGACTTCTGCCCTCCAACTACATAAGCTCCCAGACCTAATGCTATAACCGCAAAACCTTCTTCGGGATCCATATGAGCTACCGAGTAAAAATTATAGGACTGTGCAACACCACTGATATGAGGATAGTAGTAATCGTCGAACTGAGTACCAACGAGTTCCTGTAATACAACAGCCATTTTTTCTTCCTCGATTTTATGGTGTATGGCATTAAAATAAGCCCGGGCCTCATCGGAATATACCGATGCAAATACCAGTTTAATAGCTTTCGACAGTTTTTCGAGGGTTGTCTTTTTTTGCAGTCCTTTATAAGGGATAATATAGGTGTCGAAAATTCCGGCAAAAGGTTGTGAAACAGAATCTTCAAGCAAGCTCGACGAGCGCACTGCAATAGGTTTGTTTACTTGTTCGAGAAACATACCCAGTCTTTCGGTTAAGGTATCCGAGAGTTTCCCGGCTACAAAAGATTCTTTTAACTGCTGATAACTGATATGCCTATTAATGATTACTTCATAAAACTTGTTGGTTTCAAGGAATTGTTCGAACTCATCGGTCCCGATAATAACGGTTTTCGGCGTACGTATGTTGATTTTTGTATTGAAAGAAGAAAAGTCGATGTTATTGATCAATGCGTTAATAAATGCCAGACCCCTTCCTTTACCTCCGAAAGAACCCGAGGAATATGCAATAATGTTTTTATCATCCAGTGTAGATGTTTCTTCAAAATTAAGCACTTTACCCCTTTTCTTTTCCTCCTTATATTGTCGAAGGGTTTCGATAAACCGTCGTTTCGATCTCTTTATTTCCTTAATATCATCTACCCGCATCGGATTCAGTGTTCTGGCCAGTTGAATTTCGCCCCGGGCCATAAGCCATAAGGAGAATTGATTATCGTGTGCATGCAGGTAAAACGTTTCGTCAGGGATCTTTTTAAGGATCGTTTCGAATTCTCTGAGTGAATGCGCTATAGCAAGAGAATTTCCCTGCTTATCCCGGAAAATAAAATCACCAAACCCAAGGTATTGAGTAAGAAACTTTTTCAGATCGTTTAGTAATGATTCGGAATTCTTATTGATAAAGCTGACTTTCAGATTATTTGCCAGTTTCTTGTTTTTATCGTCCGACGATTGCAAAATAATAGGGAGATTTAGTATATGCGATTTTGCATAGTTGATGAATTTGATGCCGGCTCTTTTATCGAGTTTTCCATCTCTTTCAAATTCAACATCGGAAATTACACACAGCATAAATTCTTTATATCGGTTGAATATGTAAAGTGCATCCTCGTAATTACGGGCTAAAAGAATTTTTGGTCTCGATCGCATCTTGGCTATTTTATCGAGTTCGTTCTTTTCAACTTCGGGTAGTAATTGCTGTACCTGATCAAAAACAATTGAGTAGAGTATTTGTAAATATTTTGAATAGTAGTGCGCTGAATCTTCGACAAGTAAAATGATCCTTACCAGTCCTATTTTTGTATCATTATCGACATTAGCCTTATCTTCTGTGGATTTTACAATAGCAAAGAATATCTGCGAATCACCATTCCACGTAAATACTTTATCTATGGAAGGTAGTCGGGGAACAAGTTCTTCAAAATAATTGATATTGCTTCTTTGATTCAGTAAAAGGTAAACGAGAAGATCGGGCTGTTTTTGCTTTATTCTTTCACTCAGCTCTATGGGCGACTCCCTGTCGAGACCTACCATAAGTATTACCAGATCGAAATGTGTAGTATCGAGCAACTCAATGGCCTCATCAGGTGAAGTAACTCCTGTAATCCTTGGCAAGGAGAATAAACTGTACTGGTAGATAACCCCCATGAAACGTTCGAAAAAATTATCTTCGGCCTGCAAGGTGAAGGCATCGTAAAGTGTGGCAACAAAAAGTATCTCCTTCACTTTGTATTTCATCATATCGAGGTAGATATATTTATCAAGTACCTGTTTATTGAAAAATAGCTGGAGGGGTTGTTTGTTCCGTATCAATGATTCGCGATAATCGGCTGAGAGAATTTTTTCCCGTTCACCGGAAAGGCTTTTGCGAACCATCTCGCGACCTTTATAATTATTCAGATATCCGCTTATAAGTTTGCCTAAATTAACAAGCAGGTTTCTTTCTTCCTTCAGAAAAGGGCCTTCATATTCCTTCGGAAATTCCTTCAGATAGAATACCTCAATAGTCCCTTTTTTATTATCGATAGTGACGAAGTTCTCTTTTTGCGACCACACAGTTTCAGAAAATTCATGGCTGGCATACGTTTTCCCTTCATAACTTATCCTGACTCCCGTGTGCTTTGGATATTGCCATGAACGGGGGAGAATATAGCATATTTCCTGCAGTGTTTCACCGACAACTTTTCCTTCAGCAATTATTTTTGAAGTCTGGTTTATTGCTTTGAGTTCTTTTAGTCTTTCCTTATTCTCGCTAAGTAATTTGCTTAGTACATACCTGCTTGCCGAACCGGCAATCAGATTAGCCAGATTAATAAGCAGGTTTCGTTCCTCTTTTAAAAAAGGGCCTTCGTCTTCAAGGGGAAACTCCTTGAGATAATATACCTCAATGGTCCCTTTTTTATGTCCGGGTGTTTCAAAATATTGCTTTTGCACCCATTTTGTTTTCCTGAAATTAGCACTTAGGAAAACCTGTTTCTCAAATATAATCCTGACAGCTGTATGTTCAGGATACTGCCATGCTTCAGGCAGTATGGAACAAATCATCCTCAGCGATTCCTCAATCGACCTGCTCTGTTTCAGAATGAGCGATGTCTGGTTAATACCCCGTAACTCCTTTAACCGTTCGGTATTTTGAATAAGAAGTTTCTGAAGAGCCTTTTTTGAAGCCGATCCGGATATAAGTGCAGCCAGATTATCGATAAGGTTTCGTTCTTCCTTAAGAAACGGACCCTCGAAGGAGGCAGGAAACTCTTTCAGATAATATATTTCGATCATCCCTTTTTTACCATCGGGAGTTTCAAACTGCTGACTCTGAACCCAGGCTGTTTCTTTAAAATTCCGGCTTTTAAATACTTTATCTTCATACGTAATGCGAGTAACGGTATATTCCGGGAATTGCCACGCTTCGGGAAGAAAGGAACATATTTCCTGAAGCGATTCTTCAAGTGTCGTACTGCGATTCAGAACCTCAGCGGTCATTCTGATCCCGCGCAATTCCTTAAGACGTTCTGTATTTTCGTATAGAAGCTTCGTTAGTTCAAAACGGGAAATAGCTCCGCTAAGGATTGTAGCCACAGAAACTAAAAAACTTGTGTCTTTCAGAATAAAATCCTGATTTTCTTTTTCAAGATAATTGTGAGTAAAATATATTTCAAGCGCCGATTCCTTTATCCCGGGAGTTTCAAATATATGTTTTTCAACCCATTGAGTTTCTTTGAAATTTTGAGAATAAAAAATCTGGGATATTAATGCTTTTTGAAATAACGTGGGTA
>CAYUAV010000376.1:0-4573 GCA_964442665.1 uncultured Bacteroidales bacterium | reverse complement strand
GAAATGGCCATCACAGACCGGGATACTCAGAATGTCGAGAAGTTCCCGTACAAAGTTTCGGTTAAGTATTCCGATTTTCTTGCCGATCAGGTTGATGTATTTGAGGATGAGGATTACTGGGGTGAATATAATGTTATTAAGCCCGATGAATCGATCGAGGTTGCCATTAAAAAGCTGAACAAACGTCTCAAGAGAAATCAATAAAAAGGTTAGTGAGGTTTTTTCATCTTCAATTCTTTTCAAAAATAAAAGTTAGGTTGAGTAATGAATCCAAAGCCTGCAGTTGACTGCAGGCTTTGATTTTTTAATCGTACTTCCCGTTAAATCAATAATGTTTTCACCTGCTACTTATTAAAAAGAAATTCTGCTATTGCTTATGGAAATTCATTTTTCAACTCCCTGTGCTCCGCCAGTCAAGTACTCATGCTTCGACTTCGCCTGCCTGCCGGCAAGGCGGACTCTGTATGACCCCACTCACTGATCGCTACACTGGGTTCCCATATAAGTCGCGAATAGGTGAACTTTGAACCCAAAGAACGATAACCTACTTCACATTCTTAAGCAGCACCAGCGAACGGGGAGGCATATTGAAAACTCCGGATAACTGGTTTTGACTATTTGTGAGTTTTTCCGTATTTGTGTCGATAAGTACTTCCCATGAATGTCCGAGGGTAGTGTTTGGAAGTGTAAATCCAATGGGTTCCCAGAAACTGTTTACGACAAGCAGAAGAATATCATCCTTAATGGGTTCACCATTCTCGTTGACTTCATTAATGAGCTCCCCGTTCAGGAGCATACCCATGCAGCGGATAAAATCGGTTTTCCACTGCTCATCAGTCATGTCGGAACCGTCTGTGTTAAGCCAGCGGATATCTTTTACACCGGCACCTCTGATCCTCCTTCCCTTAAAAAACCTGCGTTTATGTGTCACAGGCTGGTTTTTGCGAATCGTTATCAGCCTGCACGTGAATTCAAAAAACTCTTGTTGCAGCTTATCCCAGTCCCAGTTGAACCACGACATTTCATTATCCTGGCAGTATGCGTTATTATTCCCCATCTGCGTACGTCCGTATTCATCGCCATGAGTGATCATTGGAACTCCCTGGCTCAGCAATAATGTAGCCATAAAACCGCGTTTCCTCTGTTCCCGTAAACGGATAATATCCATGTTATCGGTAGGCCCCTCACATCCGGTGTTCCAGCTGTGATTGTGGGTCTCACCATCCTTATTGTTCTCTTTATTGGCCAGGTTATGCTTTTCATTATAGCTTACCAGGTCGTGCAGGGTAAATCCGTCGTGACAGGTAATAAAATTAATACTCGATGAGGGTAATCGCCCGTCGTCTTCATAAAGATCGCTGCTCCCACTCAGGCGGTTGGCGAGCTCTTTTACCTGCCTTTCATCGCCGCGCCAGAACCTGCGCACGCAATCGCGGTACTTCCCGTTCCACTCGGCCCAAAGCACCGGAAAATTACCCACCTGGTACCCGCCCTCGCCAAGGTCCCATGGTTCGGCTATCAGCTTTACATGCGATATCACCGGGTCCTGATGAATCGTATCGAGAAAAGTCGAAAGTTTTCCAACCTCATATAATCCCCGGGCCAGCGTCGACGCCAGGTCAAAACGAAAACCATCGACATGCATTTCGGTTACCCAGTAACGTAAGCTGTCCATAACCATTTGAAGGGTTTGAGCACAAAGCATGTTTAATGTATTGCCCGTACCTGTATAGTCAGTATAGTATCCCGGATTTTTAGGATCGGTACGGTAGTAATTAAGATTATCAATGCCGCGAAAACTAAGTGTAGGACCCAAATGAGCGCCTTCACCCGTATGGTTATAAACCACATCAAGGATCACTTCGATACCTTCTTTATGCAATGCCTTTACCATCTCTTTAAATTCGGTCACCTGCTGGCCCATATAACCTGATGCACTATACTCGCTGTGCGGCGCGAAAAATCCGATAGTATTATATCCCCAGTAATTGGTCAGACCTTTTTTAACAAGAAACCAGTCGTGCACGAACTGGTGTACCGGCATCAGCTCTATGGCGGTGATCCCCAGCTTTTTAAAATAATCGATAACAACCGGAGAACTTAACGCTTTAAAGGTACCCCTCTCCGCTTCCGGGATTCCGGGATGCCTGGCTGTAAATCCCTTTACATGGAGTTCATAGATAATCGAATTATTCATCGGTATATCCGGCTTACGTTCTCCTTCCCAATCAAACCGGGTATCGATAACCATACACTTGTTGACCACATCGGAACTATTACGGACATCTTTTCGGAAAGGATAACGCTTATCGGATTTATCTTGTTTAAAACCCAGCATTTTTTCATGCACTTCTACACGTCCACAAATGGCCTTTGCATAAGGATCGATAAGCAGCTTGTGGGGATTAAAACGAAATCCTTCGGTAGGTTTGTACCGGCCAAACACCCGGTAACCATATAGCTGACCCGGGCCTATTCCGGGAAGATAGGCATGCCAGATGAATCCGGTTACCTCCACCAGGTTGACATAGGCATATTCTTCCTTATCGTCGGGGGAACGGAACAGACAAAGTTTAATGGCTGCGGCATGCTCACTGAAAATGGCAAAATTAACTCCTTTACCATCCCAGTTGGCCCCCAATGGATATGGCCTTCCGGGAAGAACCTGTCCGCTGTATTTCTCCATTTATCTATCGTTTTTCAAACACAATTCGTATAGGGTTGGCTGTTTCCTCAAATGTATTCAATTTACAGTAGGATTCCTCAGGCGTTTGATAAGTGGTGAAAAAATTGATTCGAATGTTGATTTTTATTGGCTCTTCTGTTAATTTTCCGCAAATTTCCTCTCACAAATATATAGTGTAAAATAACATATGAAAGCAAAATATACCGGAAGAAGTGCCGGGGTTTTACTGCATATTTCTTCACTCCCTGGTAAATACGGGACTGGTGATTTCGGACCGGAAGCCTACCGTTTTGTCAAACTGTTGAAACGGGCCGGGCAACGGTACTGGCAACTATTGCCCCTGAACCCCATTGAAGAAAGCAAAGGCTTTTCGCCCTATAGTCCCCTGTCAGTCTTTGCCGGAAATACATTGTTTATAAATCCTGAGCAGCTGGTCCGCCAGAAGTACCTGAAAGACCTCCCCGATATTGAACCGGTCAAATCCACCGGGAAAGCCCGGTATCCCCGTGCCGCTGAAATAAAAAAAGCACTGATCGAAGAAGCTTTTGCCTATTTCAGGGAACATGGGAATAAGAGAATGCATGAAGAATTCCAACACTTCTGCGAAAAAGAGACGTTCTGGCTCGACGACTATACGCTGTTCGTCAGTCTGAAACGAAAACTGCAAAAACCCTGGTTCCAATGGCCTGCAGAACTGCGCGACCGAGATCCTGAAGCTCTTGCCAATGCCAGCATGGAATTTGAGTATGAAACAGCACGCGACAGGTATGCCCAATTCCTTTTTATGAAACAATGGAAAGCATTGAAAACGTATTGCAAAGAGAATGGCATAAAAATCATTGGCGATATACCCATTTATACCAGTCATGATAGTGCCGACGTATGGGCAAATCCGCAGTATTGGAAACTCGACCGGAAAAAGCAGATTGCTCGCATCGCCGGCGTTCCCCCCGACTATTTTAACGATAAGGGCCAGCTCTGGAATATGCCGGTGTATGACTGGAGCGTTCTGAAAAAAGAAAAATACCACTGGTGGATGCAAAGGCTGCGAAAAAACCTGGAATTATTCGATATGGTGAGGCTCGACCATTTCCGCGGATTTTCAGACTATTGGGAAGTGAAAGGAGGCGCTGCCGATGCCATTAACGGGAAATGGATGAAAGGACCGGCCTGTGATTTTTTTGATACGGTTAAAAAAATATTCCCGGATATGCCTTTTATTGCCGAAGACCTCGGCGATGTAAACCAGGCTGTATACGACCTGCGCGATCACTATAATCTGCCGGGCATGCGCATACTGCAATTCGCTTTCGGGAAAAATATGTCCCGGTCGGTATTCATTCCTCATAACTATACCGAAAACTCGGTGGTGTATACGGGCACCCACGATAACAACACGGTGAAGGGCTGGTATAAAAACGAACTGGGCAGGAAGGGAAAGAAAAACCTGAACAGCTACCTGGGCCGGAAAATTACCCGGAAGAATTGCCATAAAGCCCTTATCCGCGAAGCCTATAAATCGGTTGCCCGTTTGGCAATTATACCCATGCAGGATATCCTGGGACTGGGCATAATAGACCGGATGAATTTTCCTTCCACCGAAAACGGGAACTGGTTGTGGCGGTTGAAGAAAGAACAGTTTAAAAAATCATTTGTGAAACAGTTGTATAACTGGGCGAAAGTGTATGGCCGACTTCCCTTTTGAACGATTTTTGATTTTACCCGGAGAAATTGTAATTTGTACGAGAAAAACAATTAAAAATTAATAATGAAGAATGAAAAATCACAGATCACGGATCACGTGCCACGAGTCATGAATCATAAATTACGGATCACGCGTCACAGATCACAGAAGGATAATTAAAAATGAAAAATTAATAATGAATA
>CAYUAV010000375.1:0-4588 GCA_964442665.1 uncultured Bacteroidales bacterium | reverse complement strand
GGTAAAATTCATAGGTATCCGCATTTTTCAGATCACCGATATGCTGACTTAAAATGGCCTGCTTTTCTTTCCCGATGCAGAAACAATTGGACAGTTCTGCCCCGGTTGCCAGAATACCATCAGCGTTGAAGTTCAGGTCGACCGGATCGGGGGCATAACCCCTGGCCCGGCGCATAATGCATACGGTATCATCCATCACTTTTACAACCGAATCATCAGCGCGGCGGGCTATCCGGCGGTTGTTGATCAGCATTCCTCCGGAAATATCCCTGAATGTTCGTTTGGCCATTTCTTCGGTATATATGATAGGAATTTCCGATTCATTGCCGCTTGTCATTACAAGGGCATCAGTTTCAATTATGTCAAAAATCAGATAATGGAGGGGCAGATAGGGGAGGAAGGCACCGATAGAATTTAATCCGGAGGTAATGGCCGGAGCAAGTGTATTCGCTTTCAATCCTTCAAGAACTATGATTGGTCGTCGCCACGATTGTATTACACCGGATTCCTGAGATGTCAGTGTGACATATTTTTTGAGATTTTCGAGTGACCGGAACATAACGGCAAAGGGTTTCTTTTCCCTGCGTTTAAAATTCCGAAGTTCGGATACAGCCTTCTGATTGAGTGCATTGCACGCCAGGTTATAACCTCCGAGTCCTTTAACGGCAACTACCTTTCCGCTGTTGATCTGAGCAGCAATCTCCTGTACTATCTGCCTAAAATCATTCAACGATTCGTCTCCGATGAGAAAGGTATAATGTGGCCCGCACGAAGGGCAGGAAGTGGGTTGTGCATGAAAACGGCGGTCAAGAGGATCGGAGTATTCCCGCATACACTGATCACACATCTGAAATTCATCCATGGTAGTGTTCTTTCTATCGTATGGGAAATCGTTTATCAATGTAAAGCGTGGTCCGCAATTCGTGCAATTTATAAACGGATAACCATTCCGCCGGTCATTTCCATAGAGTTCCTCCAGGCAATCGGGACAAACGGCAATATCGGGACTGATCTCTGTTATTGCTGAAGTACTTGTCCTGCTGGGTAAAATTTCAAACGAACTATATCTTTTAAACGCTGTTAATTTCCGTTCAATACTTTTAATTACGGCTCCAATCGGTGCATCCTTTTTCAGCGATTTAATAAAACCTGTACAATGCGATTCATCTCCTTCAATGTGTATAATTACCCCGTCGGGCTGATTATAAACGGATCCGGTCAGTTTGTTCTGATATGCAAGTCGATACACAAAGGGGCGAAAACCTACACCCTGAACCCTTCCTTTAATTTTTAGCCGATAGGCTTTATAACCGGATTTGTTCATTGAATTTTCCCACAAATTTGTTATTCAATAGAATCGATGTATATTAGTTCCACTAAATACAAGGTTTAATATTAGGTATTCTTATTCGAAAATCTTAGCTTGATTCGATGAATCTTCCTCCACGAACGGTAGAACGGTTAAGTAAGTACCGTCGCTTACTTGAAGAATTTAGGGAATCGGAGGAAATTTACATATTTTCGCATCAATTAGCACACATGCTAAATCTTACTTCTGTTCAGGTACGGCGCGACCTGATGTTAATCGGAATTTCCGGAAATCACAGAAAAGGTTATCATATCAATGAACTTCTCGATTTGATTGGTAAGACAATTGATCAGGAGAAAGGACACAATGTTGCAATTGTAGGAATGGGTAATCTGGGCCGGGCGGTTACAAGATTTATTCGAAAAAACAAGACACGGATGAATATTGTGGCGTCATTCGATATCGATCAGTCGAAAATAAACGATGAAACGGAAGGCGTTCCTTGCTATAATGTTTCCATGATCGGCTATTTTATCGAAAAACTCGGAATTGATATTGTTGTTCTTACTGCTTCGCCTGAATCGGCTCAGGAAGTGGCAAATGAAGTAATAGCTTCAGGGGTTAAGGGAATATTGAACTTTACGCCTACCCACCTGGATGTTCCAAGGCATATATATCTGAAAGATTACGATATTATTACTTCCCTCGAAGAAATTGGTTTTTTCATCAAGAACCCTATGGCCAAATCTTCAGGATCGGAATAATTTCAACAGATAATTTTAAATCAGACTTTTTAATTCAGTATAGTCAATATTGAATGTCATTGCAACATTTTTATATACGCATTTACCTTTGTAAATATTGACACCTTTATATATAGCATCCGATTTGCGACATGCTTTTTCCAGTCCCAGTTCAGCAATCATCAGTCCATAGGGTAATGTGGTGCTTGTTAAAGCTATTGTAGAACTTAATGCAACAGCTCCGGGCATATTTGCCACACCATAGTGAACCACATCGTCGATAACATAAACAGGATCATCGTGTGTGGTTGGATGGATGGACTCGATGCAGCCCCCCTGGTCGATAGCAACGTCAACAATAACCGAACCCTTCTTCATAAGTTTCAGCTGTTCTTTTTTAACCAGAACCGGAGCCTTTGCTCCCGGCAGGAGAACCGCACCAATCAATACATCGCTCTCGCGAAGTACTTTTTCAATGTTGGAATCAGTACTATAAAGCGTCGTTATACGCGAACCAAAAATATCATCAAGGTAGGCAAGGCGTGTTGCATTTATATCCAGAATGGTCACGTCAGCTCCCATTCCGGCAGCAATTTTACATGCGTTGGTACCTACAACACCTCCTCCAAGGATACCAACTTTTCCTCGTGCTACACCTGGAACGCCTCCCAGTAATACACCTCTTCCTCCAAATGTTTTTTCCAGATATTTTGCACCTTCCTGAATAGCCAGTCGTCCGGCTATTTCACTCATAGGTTTCAGGCAGGGCAGTTGGCCATCGGAATTTTCGATGGTTTCATAGGCAACGGCCTTAATATTTTGATGAAGCAGGGCGTTGGTAAGTTCTTTGTTCGCTGCCAAATGTAAATAGGTATAAAGTATCTGGTCTTTTTTAAACAGGTTATATTCTTCGGGCAGGGGTTCTTTTACTTTAATTATCATTTCGCTGTTTGAAAATATCTCCTCCCGGTTGTTGGAAACTATTGCACCGGCATTTTTATAAAGTAAATCCTCGAATCCGGCAGCCAAACCCGCATGAGTTTCAATAATCACCTGGTGACCGCGTGTAATATACGATTTAACATCCGATGGTGTAAGTCCCACGCGGTATTCATGTTTTTTTATTTCTCTAACACAACCTACTTTCATATTTTTTACCGAAAATTAGAAGATCAATTCTATTCTGTGTATGATAATAGTCACATTAACTAATAATATTGTCAAATTTTATATTTTGAATAAAAGATAGATAAAAAGAATAATAAAATTTGTAAATTCAATACTTGAATCAGCGTCGACATCAGGTCGTTTGTTTTCATTTTACCTGCTATCATCCTCTCAGCTTGTTTAAGCTATAAATGATTTTTTGATTTTATCACATGGTACAACCTGATTTTAGTATTTACTTATGATTATGAGCTTATTACATCAAAACGGTCAATTTAAAATAAATCTAAATTCTTTTCCGGATTTGGTGGAGAAGATATTAGTATCTATCTTTATTTGTGAAAAAGTTCACAATTAGCGCATTTTTCTTAATCTAATATTTTATTAATCAGTAATTTATACTCTTATTTATGGAGAGTTTTACGCAAAAAGCAGTAGAAAAATATCATCACGATAAAACTCGTTTGATGGATATTTTAATTGAAATTCAATCGGAGTGCGGTTATATTTCCGGAGAGGATATTACTTTAATTGCCAGGGAATTGAAAATGTCTGAAGTTGATGTAAAACAGACAGTTTCATTTTACCACTTTTTCTCCTTGAAACCAACCGGAAAATACTCGATCTATCTTAACAATAGCGTGGTTGCCAATATGATGGGCAGAGCCGAAGTTGCAAAAGCTTTTGAAAGAGAAACGGGGATAAAATTTGGACAAGTCACTTCCGACGGACTTATTGGGCTGTATGATACTTCATGCATTGGAATGAGCGATCAGGAGCCTGCCGCAATTATTAATAATAAAATTTTCACCCGATTAACAACTTTCAGGGTCAGGGAGATTATAAAGGATATAAAGGCCGGTAAAAAAGTTGAAGAAATGTTTAGTGCCGGTTTGGGAGATGGTGCCAATCGCGATGCATCAATTCGTTCGATAGTAATCAACAACATCAGAAGAATAGGCCCCGTACTCGATCCCAATTATAAGACTGGTGAAGCCTTGAGTAAAGTAATTACTTTGAAGCCCGAAGTGGTTATTCAGGAAGTAAAAAAGTCAGGAATACGGGGCAGGGGAGGAGCAGGATTTCCGACCGGATTGAAATGGGAATTTGCCCGGCAATCTCCAGGCAAAGAAAAATATATCATTTGTAATGGCGACGAAGGCGATCCGGGTGCTTTTATGGATCGCAGCATTATGGAAGGTGATCCCCACAGCGTTCTGGAGGGTATGTTAATTGCCGGTTACGCCATTGGTGCTACTGAGGGTGTTATTTACGTCCGGGCCGAATATCCGCTTGCAGTCCGAAGGCTGGAGCTTGCTATCAAACAAGCCAGAGAAAAGGGCTTTTTAGGGAAACACATGTTTGGCAG
>CAYUAV010000374.1:0-4591 GCA_964442665.1 uncultured Bacteroidales bacterium | reverse complement strand
ATTGGAAATCAGAAGGTGAAAAATACCGGAACGAATTTGTGAATTGATGCACTAGGAATGTTAAAAGTCTTAAAAGAACCAGCCATTGTATTTTTTTCTTAAGCTTTGCCGATTTTCCTTCCAGAATATCAAGCCTTTCTCTGTAATATTTTTCAGCCGGTTCCATAGTTTATATTTTAATAGCAATAACATTCATGGCCGTTCGGTGATCGGGATTATAGGTTTTCAAAGTATCAAAATCCCAGGTCCATGTTTTCCTGTATTTACCTGCCGGTAAGGTGCAATGTACCAAAGACTGTTTGCCTGTTATCGAATTTCGGTTATCAAGATGTACTTCCTCATAATCGGTAATCAGACAGGAGTGCCCGGGGGACAATAATTTAAGATGTGCTTCCTGTATTTTTTTTCTTATACAGAGTTCCGATTTACTATCCAGTTTACAATACTTTTTAATATAATCAACCAGCAAAATATCCAGCTGATTTAACAGGTTGACCGATATAATATAATCTGCTGATTCCGGTAACTTAAACCCAGGAGTATTGAATTCACCAAGTATTTCGGCAATACCGGGTTTTCTCCATCCTGAAAACAAATAATATATCCGGGTAATTAATCCCCCTGTGATATCAATGGTTACAAAATGAAAATTTCTTTGTGCTTTAAATTTTTTTAAAATATACCACGGATGTCGCAGATCATAAAAAATCACATCTGAGGTATGTTTAGCCAGAAAATCGATGGGAATATCAAGTAACCATCCGCTACCCAGAATGGCCACCTGCTTCGCACCTGAATCGCTAAGGCAATCGATAATAAAATGCTTTGTATTCGATAAATGTAATTCCCAGTTATTACCCTCCTGCAGGTATCGGCGATAAATCCCGTTCTGGTCCCCGATCATATCCATCCGACGGAGTATCTTTTTCGAAGGAAATAAACTAATCTTATTTGTTACTGGTTCTTTCAGGTTCATTTTGATCTCAAAAACGCGATAGCCAAATCTGACTGGAAAGCAGCAAATGTATAACTCTTTTCTGTTTTACCCAGTACCCGGTTGAACCTGATTCAAGTCGGTGGTATAAAAAAAAGAATAATTTATTTGAAATGGTTTATCGGTTTTTGCAGAATTTATTGTGGTTTTATCTTATTTTTATTCTTTAAAAAATAGTTATCGTAGTAAAGCTAATGTTTATGCAATTGTGAATATTTTTCGTCCATGGGGCTAAACCAAGTTAATAACTTTCCGTATACGTGCTCGAATAAGAAACAGATAGCTCATACTTTGGCACAGTAGTTGTGAAATTTAATAAGAATTAATCCTAAAAAACAATGATTAGTATAAAATACCTGAAAACGTTACTAGTGTTTGCTGTGATGATCATTTCATTGGAGGGAAGAGGACAACAGGCACTGGATACAATCATCAAAATTGAAGGAAAAGTAATGGCTGTTGATGTTACCAAAGTAACTCCCCTGTATGTTAGTTTTACCGTTCCCGGTAGTACGGAAGCTTACACCATGGAGCGAAAGGAAATTCAGAAAATCATCTATAAAAATGGTCGTGTAGAAGAATTCAATAAACCGGTTTTCGAACTGGTAGACGACTATTCGTGGGAAGCTGTCTGGCTTACTGAGGATAAGAAGGAAGTTTCCGAATTATACCGGCGTGGAAAAGTCAGTGCAAAATCGCCTGCAAGTTCCCGCAGTCCGAAAGCGGCTAAGAAAAATGCCATAATTCGCCTGCAAAAAAAGGCAGCTGCCATGAAGGGTACAGTTGTACTAGTCACCAAAAAACAAGCCATCGGAGGTTACGGGGAATATCCGGGATATTATATAGAGGGCATAGTTTATGGTCTTGAACCCCTGGCGGAAGATGAAGTTGAAGGGATTGATTCTGATTCGCCGATTGAAGGCAGTGTGATGTATTAATATAATACGATTCACGATACAGATTCAAAGGAAGTTACCAAAATAGCTTCCTTTTTTTTATGTTTTTGTGCCAGTAAATTTTCAGAAAATTGCTTCCAGACAAAGCGAAATTTGATCGTCCGGTACTATTCCTGAAGTATTTAAAACATCTTTGATGTGTATAAATTCATACGGTATATTAATAAGCCTCTTTTCCAGTTCTTTCCAGTTACTACTCATCGAATCAGACTGTAAGGCCGCATGGGTAATTATTCCTTTCTCTATTCTGAGGTTTAACTTTAAAAGTTGCCCGCTTATACCAATTTCACGGTTAATCTCAAAAGAAGGGGAATAGTTATAGATCCATTGGGGAGTGATGTATTTGTCGTTACGCAGCTGCCTTACAATTTCTGTTTCTTGTTCTCTTAACAGATATTGACTCTCTGCTTGGTAATATTCCTGAAGAAAATGAAATAGTCCCATCGCGAAATCATACATAGTAACAGAATGGTCGAGAAAAGAAAAAATGTTCCCGACTTTTGAACGGTTCGATTGAACAGCTTTATCGATATACCTTCCCGGAACCACTCGTAAAACTTCCCCGAGAGCAATCAAATCGGCATTGAAAAGCAAGGTGCCATGATGCAGGACTCTTTGTTTGAATATGTGTTCGGCATTTCCCGAAATTTTAATACCATCGATCAGCAAATCATTTTTTGTTCCAATCACTGCCTCAAGTTTCATAGTCTTAAGGTATTCAATTACCGGAGTAACAAATCGTTTGAAATTCAATAATTTACCAGCTTCTCCATTATGTATAAAAGTAAAATTCAAATTTCCCCGATCGTGATAAACGGTGCCTCCGCCTGAAAGACGCCGGGCAACAGGAATATTGTGTTTCCGTATATAAGTATGGTTGATCTCTGCAAAGGTATTCTGATGCTTGCCAACAACAACTGAAGGATCTGATTGCCATAGCATGAAAATATCAACAGATTTTTGCCTTAGCAGATACTCTTCGAGTGCCAGATTGAAATAAATATCCCTGGATTCACTTAAAATACTCAGCATCTTTACCTTTCCAATATTGAATAATTTACTATTTTAACTAATCGAAAATTTATCCTCAAAAATAGAATTAAATGGAAAAGCTTGTTGAACGTTTCATGAAGTATGTGAAAATAAATACACAATCGAACGAAAAATCCGAAAGTTGTCCAAGTACCGAGGGTCAGCTGGAGTTGGCAAATATCCTGGTAAAGGAATTGAAATCTATTGGTTTAAAAGACGCCGAAATCGATGAAAACGGTTATGTAATGGCTACCGTACCTTCCACCTTAAAAAAAGAAGTTCCGGTTATCGGATTTATTGCCCATCTTGATACAAGCCCTGATTTTCCCGGAATTAATGTCAATCCACAGATCTTTGAAAATTACTTTGGTAAAAACTTAGCATTGAATACCAAGAAAAACATTATTCTTTCACCCAAAGATTTTCCGTCGCTCAACAACTATATTGGTCAACCCATTATTACCACTGATGGCATCACATTGCTGGGAGCTGATAACAAGGCGGGAATCGCAGAGATTGTGACCGCCATGGAAATGATTATGAATAACAGGAAAACAAAACATGGCGCCATACGAATTGCTTTTACTCCCGATGAGGAAATAGGAAGAGGAGCTAATAAATTCGCTGTCAAAAAATTTGGAGCTCGCTTTGCCTATACCATCGACGGAGGCCCTATTGGTGAACTTGAATATGAAAACTTCAACGGTGCCAGTGCGCGAATCAGTATCCAGGGTAGGAACGTGCATCCGGGAACTGCTAAAAACCGGATGAAGAACTCAATGCATATCGCCATGGAACTGGAAAGTATGCTGCCTCAGAATGAGAAGCCCGAATATACGGAAGAGTATGAGGGCTTTTACCACATGACGGAGTTTACGGGTAATGTCGATCAGACGAAAATACATTTCATCATTCGCGATCACGATAAAAAAGAATTTGCTAAAAAGAAGGATCTTATGATCAAGATTGTAGATCATCTGAATATAAAATATGGAGCAGGAACTGTTAAGCTTACCATGATCGACCAATATTACAATATGAGAGAAAAAATTGAACCGGAGTTTCATATTATTAAGCTGGCCATGGAGGCTATGGATGCAGCCGGCGTTACTCCCAAGGTCAAACCTATTCGAGGGGGTACTGATGGTGCACGATTATCGTATATGGGGCTTCCCTGTCCGAATATTTTTACAGGAGGTCATAACTTTCACAGCCGGTACGAATTTATTCCAATTCGATCGATGGAGAAAGCTGTACAAGTAATTATCAAGCTCGTGGAACTTAATGCAAAAGGGAAATATATTACAGCTGAAGTAAAATAAAGAAATTTATAATTCGTTGACAGCTATATTTACTCCCGAGGATAAAAATCAAAGCTCAGGTTAATAATCGTCCCTTCACTAGAAAATAGAAAACCCGCTTGTTTAGCGGGTTTTCCAGCCTAAAACCTATCTATAAAAAGAACTACAGGTTGTAGTTCAGTATTTAATTGGAGCACTAACCTGCCTTCTGGTCTGAACCCTTAGGCTGAATTTCATTTCCTTTTACCTTATCCTGCAATTTCAAACCTGATTTTACTTCAATATTTATGCCATCCGATAATCCTGTA
>CAYUAV010000373.1:0-4607 GCA_964442665.1 uncultured Bacteroidales bacterium | reverse complement strand
CTATAATGTTATGTCAGAGAGCTACCTGGCTCAATTTGCCGAAATCTATGTCTCAACCTATGAATATGTTCCGGATGAATTTGATGCCCTGATAGAAAAACTACGTACTATTTTTACCGGGTATCCGGGTGCAAAAATAATCGTGAAAGAATTCGAACAGGGTCATCCGATTGCGGCACCCATTCAGATATATCTTACAGGGAAAAAGCTGGAGGTATTATCTGGTATTTCCGAAGAGTTTGAAAATTACCTGACAAAACAGGAGGGGGTTGTCAATATTGAGAACCAGTTTACCAAGAATAAAACTGAATTATTCTTCAATATTAATCGGGATAAAGCAAACATGTTTGGAGTGCCATTGCATGTTATTGATAAAACAATTCGTACAGCACTTACCGGAATAACCGTATCAAAGTTCAGGGATAAAGACGGAAAGGAATATAATATTGTACTTCGTCTGCCGGTCGACCATAAAGTGCGATTTGATGATATTGATAAAATATTTGTTACCTCATTGGCAGGGAAAGCTATTCCCCTGCGGCAACTGGCCAATGTGGAGTTCAGACAATCGCCCAGTATCATTAACCGGTACAATATGGAACGAACTGCAGAAATCAGGGCCGATGTCATAAAGGGTTATTCCATCGATGATATCATGGAACCCGTAATCCAGAAATTGGAATCTTATCCCTTTCCGTCAGGTTATGGGTATCATATAGCAGGTGAACTGGAAAGCCGAAGCGAAACCTTTGGAGGGATAGGTTCGGCCATAATAATTGCTATCATTGCCATTTTTGGAGTATTGGTACTGCAATTCAGATCTTTTATACAGCCTCTGATCATTTTCATAGCTGTTCCTTTTGCCCTGATAGGTATGGTCTGGGCATTGTTGATTACGGGCTTTACTTTTTCTTTTACCGCTGCCGTGGGGCTTACAAGTCTCATAGGAATTGTTGTCAACAATTCCATCATCATGGTCGATTACACCAATATACTGCGTAAGGAAGGCAAATCGATGTTAGAAGCTTTGCAAACAGCAGGTGAAACACGTTTCACGCCGATTATTCTGACCTCGCTGACAACCATGCTGGGTTTATTACCACTAACCTTGCGCGGCGGAACACTATGGGCGCCAATGGGCTGGACAATAATCGGAGGATTATTCGTTTCAACAATGCTTACGTTGATTATGGTTCCGGTTTTTTATAAGCTGTTAATCCGGGATGTGAAAATTTCTGATAGTTAATTTATTGGATTGATAGACTGACGCTGCATTTCAGACTGACAGATAAGCTCAACTTTAGTGTTTATATGGTTTGAAGATTTATAATGAATTAATTCAGATAAAGCGTTGTTCAAATAATATATTTGGTTATCAGACATAAGATATATTTTTATTCAAATACTACCGCGGATTGATTTCTTCATAAAGTAAAAAGAAGAGCTATTACCTCTCATTCCGGTTTCAGCGAAAAAGGAATCAAAATATCCTAAAAGTGGGCATTTCCAATAGTTTTCACCCATATTTCGGGCTACTGCTTTTAAAATAAATATTAAAAAATTAAAAATTAAAGTACTATGTATTGCATAGTACCAAAATAATTTTATATCTTTGCATAGTATACTAGTCAATTATGCAATATTTGCTTAAATACCGGGTAGTTGTCGCTTTTTGTTTATTCTGCGGACTATTTCTAATAACCAGTATAGCAAATACGGTCAAAAAAAATATGGAGGAGAATACAAAATTCAAAAATAGTCAAGTAAATAAAATTTATGATTCATTGCCCGAGAAACCTGTTAAAACGGGCGATACTTTAAAAGAAAAGAAACAGGATTCATTATCAATCGAGGGCAAATCGTGGAGGACATATAATAAAATTCAAATAGTGTATTAAAGTAAAAAGTTATGAAGAAAACGATGACAGTTAATATTGCCGGGATGGTCTATCATATCGATGAAGACGCGTTTGATCGGTTAAACCGATACCTGGGCAGGGTGAAAGAAGAACTTCGTTCAATTGAAGGTAATAATGAAATTTACCAGGATATAGAAATGAGAATTGGCGAACTGTTTAACGAAAAACTTAAGAATAACCGGCAGGTAATTATTCTGAGTGATGTGGAAGAAATAATTGCCATTATGGGAGAACCGGGAGATATTTCGGGAAATACTACTGAAAAAGAATACACTTCAACCTCCGGCGGCTATCGTAGAATGTATCGCGATCCGGATAACAGGATAATTGGCGGTGTTTGCAGCGGGCTGGCAGCGTATTGGCGTATTGATCCTACACTGGTTCGATTAATTTTTATAGTACTTGCCATTTTCGGAATGGCAGGAGTTCTGATCTATTTGATTCTGTGGATTGTACTTCCTGAGGCTCAGACCATTGCTCAGAAACTGGAAATGAGAGGCGAAAAGGTAAATCTTTCAAATATAGGTGAATTTTTCAGGCAGGAATTTGAGAATGTAAAACGAAGTTTTCAGAAAAAATAGGAGGGAATTATGAAGGCGGAAAATGCCAAAGCCCAGATGCGAAAGGGTATTCTGGAATATTGTATATTGTTGATTCTGGAACGCGGCGATGCCTATGCATCGGATATTATTCAACAATTAAAAGATGCACAACTCATAGTGGTCGAAGGGACTTTATACCCTTTATTGACACGACACAAAAATGCAGGCTTATTAAGTTACCGATGGGAAGAATCGACACAGGGACCTCCCCGGAAATATTATGCCCTTACCGAGGAAGGTAAAGAATTTCTTAACGAACTTAATACGGCATGGAACGAACTTGTAGATGCTATAAAGAATATCGGTCAAACCCCAAAAAAGAGTGATAAATCATGAAAGAGACGGTTAAAATAAATTTGAATCAGCGGTTATTTGACCTCGACGCTGATGCATTTGATAAACTGAAAAAATATCTCGATTCTCTCACTGCATATTTTAATGCAACAGGAGAAAATGCCGACGAGATACTCCAGGACATAGAGCAGCGTATTGCTGAGATTCTGGAAGAAAAGCTGGGAAAAGATAAACAGGTAGTTACCCTGCAGGATATAGAAGAGGTGATCAACATGATGGGTACGGCCGATGATTTCGCCAGAGAGGTTGAAATTGAAGATAATGAAAAAGAAAAATCCGAAAATTATCAGCAATCAGCTCCGACCGATAATTACAGCAGGGAGCACAGAAAATTTTACCGCGATGTGGAAAACAATATTCTGGGCGGTGTCTGTTCAGGGATTGCATCCTATTTCAATATTGATTCCGTATGGATCAGACTCGCATTTGTCATCCTGTTTTTCATTAACCTGATAGGGCTCATTCTTTATCTGATACTTTGGGTAGTTGTGCCTCCTGCAGTTACTACTGCACAAAAATTACAGATGCGGGGCCGCCCGGTAACGGTCGAAAATATTCAGGATTCGGTGAAATCTGAATTTCACAGGGTTAAGGATAATTTCCGGAACTATACAAAATCGGAGAGTTACCGTAAAACACGCGATACGGCTAATGAAGTGTTTTCTACTCTGGGGAATATATTTCTTGTTTTTCTGAAGATTATATTGATTTTAATTGGAGTTGGAATGTTTATTGCTGTTGTAGCTCTTATCCTTAGTTTTATAGCGGCAGTTACTGCAGGTGGTATATGGCACGGCTGGCATTTTCCGGATACATATTTCTGGGGACATATAACTCCGTTGTTTCAGGATTTTACGCTTTTTACACTGGCCCTTATTACAGTGATTTTAATTCCGGTTATTGCGATATTAACGGCTATTATTAAACTGATTTTAAATATCAGGACCCACAGCAACATTCTCTCGGCTTTTGCCTGGACAATATGGGCACTTGCTTTAGTGTATGTGATAATATCCTTGCTTTCAGGAGATCATTTTGTTTCTGTCCGGCATCACTATAAGGATGAAATATCACTTGATGTGGAAAATGGTAAAACCTTATATATAGATATGGATAGAGAAAATCTTTCTGACCGCGGACTGGATTATTATTCTATTTTCGGGAAAGAAATTATCTGCGATAATCATCAGGAGATTTGCTATCTACATCCATCTTTTACTATAAAACCTTCTGATACTGACAATGTAAAACTGGAATTACTTTACAATTCGGTAATTCCTGATTTCGACCATGATAACAGGTACGACAGGGAGTATAACTGGGAGTTGAATGATACAATTCTACTGCTGAGTAATTATTTAAAAGTTGATGAGGAAGATATCTGGATGCTTCCGGGATTGCTGATAATACTGTACATTCCCGATCGTCAGGTAATACGTATTGATGATGATATAAGGGAACTGGTAAAAATGAAAAAAAATCTGCCGGATGATACTCGCTGGGATTTTGATGTACCCTTACATATGAAGAATAATGAATTAGTGCCGGCAAGGGATAATTCGTAACAGGTGAATTTGAATTACGGGAAGGTTATATATCAGGGGCTCCCGGCTAATAGGGAGAACCCTTATAGGATTTTATTCAGGCATTAAAAATAGTTAAGAACTTAAAATTCGAAATCACAAACTTTTTATTTTCATTACCAATTTCATTGAGAGGTTTGATAAATAAT
>CAYUAV010000372.1:0-4622 GCA_964442665.1 uncultured Bacteroidales bacterium | reverse complement strand
AATCTATTACAAAAGAAAGGGTATAATGTGGTAATTTTTGAAAAGAATAATTATGTTTTATGGGAACAGAGCATGATTGTAAATAGCTATTTGGGAAATAATGATGATGTAATAGCACTTGCGACGGAATGTTTAAAATATTTTTCTGATAAGCCCAATGTTTATTTGTTTAGGGCAAATGCTTATTATAATCTGAATGAGGACAAAAAAGCACTGGATGATATAAATATTATATTGAAGTTTGGATCAGAAAAGAATTTAAAGATTCAGGCTTACAATTTAGCAGCAGAAATATACCGTAAGAATGGGGAAGATGAAAAATCGGATAGCTACTTTGAAGCTATATTGAATTTGGATCCTGATAATTTGATTATTAGAAATAATTATGCATACTACCTTGCATTGAGAAATTCATATTTAAAGAAAGCTGAAGTGTTAAGTAAGTTTACCATTGAAAAAGAACCTAATAATCCTACATATCTTGATACGTATGGGTGGGTATTATATATGAAGGGAGATTATAAACAGGCTAAGAATTATATAGAGTTTGCAATTCGGAATGGAGCTTACAATAATGCTGAAGTTCTGGAGCATTACGGAGATATTATGGTAAAGCTTAAAAGCTGTAATAATGCTTTGGAAGCATATGAAAATGCATTAAAATTAGTTAGTTCTGAAGTACTGGAAAAGAAAATTGCTGCAACCAAAGAACTTTGTAAGTGAAAGGATATCAGAGATATAGAATTACATTTTTACTTATATGTTTAATTGTAATAATAGTTTATTCTCAAAATAAGAAAAAGGAAGATCTTCTAAAAAAGAAGCAGGAAATTGAAAAGGAAATAGAATTTACTAATAAACTGTTAAACGATACACGATCTAAAAAAAGTAATTCGTTACAGGAATTTAAACTGCTAAAATCTAAAATTAACTCAAGGAGTAAATTAATTTCAGAACTGAATAATGATATAAAGAGAACAGAAACCGAAATTCAAGAAAAATCAAATGAATTACAATCATTAAAAAAAGATTTGGAAAAATCAAAAAGTGAATACGCTGCACTTATATATTATGCTTTTAAAAATAGTAATACCAATTTAAATTTTATGTATTTGCTTGCAAGTGAGAATATTAACCAGTTTTATGCACGATATGTTTATCTGCAGCAGTACAAGGAATACAGATTAGAGCAGATTGAACTAATAAAACGTCTTAATAAAATTATTGAAAATAGTATTAACGAATTAATGCTTAAAAAACAGGAAATGGTTAATGCTATTAATAAGAGTCTTGCTGAAAAGGCATTACTTGTTAGAGATCAGAATGAAATAGGTGGAGTTATTGGACAATTAAAACAACAGGAAGAAGAGTTGCTTAAGAAAATAGAAGAAAAGAAAAAGCTGGCCAGGAAACTTAACAAGGAAATAGAGGATTTGATTAGGAAAGAGGCTTCGAAAAGTAAATATGAATTATTAACACCAGCAGATAGGATTATTTCGAATGAATTTGAAAGTAATAAAGGAAGATTACCCTGGCCGACAGAAAGAGGGATAATTACGGATCATTTTGGAGAGCATGATCATCCTGTTATTAAGAATCTAAAGATTAGAAATAATGGCATAGATATAGCGACAGTTCCGAATTCTAAGGCAAGAGCAGTTTTCAATGGTGAAGTTTCAAAAGTTTTTACAATAAAAGGTGCCAATACAACTGTAATTATAAGGCACGGAAATTATTACACAGTTTATCATAATCTTAAAAACGTTGAAGTTAAAGCTGGTGATAAAGTATTAACAAAGGATTATATCGGGGATATTTATACAGATTCTTCTAATAATCAAACTATCATACATTTTGAGGTGTGGAAAGAGTTAGAAAAGCAAAACCCTGAGGATTGGTTGAGCAATTGATAGAAAAATTTAATAGATTCGTTGTAAATTTGATAAGCTTTAAAGAAATTAAATTAAATAATGTTTCATAAGGAAACATTCTTCTTCAAGAATAAGTATAATGGTGTGTTAAAAGTTTTTGAAACTAATACATGAAAAAAGTGATTAAAATACCATCCAAAATCGAGAACCTCAGGAAGGTGGAAAAAATTATTGATGAAATTTCTGGAGAATTTAGGATTGGAGAAGATATATACGGGAACATCCTGATTGCTGCATTGGAAGCTACAAATAATGCTATCATGCACGGAAATAAGTTAGATGAATCAAAAGAGGTAACAATTGCGTTTGATTTAATCGGAAATAAGCTAAGTGTAAAAGTCGATGATGAAGGAATTGGATTTGACTATAATAATATTCCTGATCCTACTGCTCCAGAAAATATAGAAAATATTAACGGAAGAGGTATATTCCTTATGGAAAAATTATCAGATAAATTAAGTTTCAGCAGGAATGGAGCTACTGTTGAGTTAGAATTTAATATGAAGTAAGTTTGAAGATCAACTTTATATCTCAAGTTGAAAATTTTAAATTGCCGGAAGCAGAAAAAATTCGTACCTGGATTAAAAGTGTTATTGAAGAAAGGAGTTTATTAATTGGTGATCTGAATATTATTTTCGTTAGTAAGGAAGAAATTATTGAAATCAATAGTAAATTTTTAAAGCATAATTACAGTACAGACGTAATTTGCTTTAATAAATCTTTCCTGAATATGATATCAGGAGATATAGTTGTTTGTATTGAAGAAGTTAAAAATAATGCTAATATTTATTCCTCAAATTTTTTTTTAAAGGAATTAAATCGTGTTATAATTCATGGGATACTTCATTTATTGGGATATAACGATAGAAATAAAGTTGAAAGAGAACTTATGCATAAAAAGGAATCTGAATTATTAAGTTATTTGGAAAAATTTTAAATAACGAATTCTTTATCTTTGGAAAATTTTTTTTATGTACGATGTCATTGTTGTGGGTGCCGGTCATGCTGGTTGTGAGGCAGCTTCTGCAGCTGCCACCATGGGAAGTAAAGTACTTTTAATCTCTATTGATTTAACCAAGATAGCACAAATGTCCTGTAACCCTGCTATGGGAGGAATTGCTAAAGGTCAGATAATCAGAGAAATAGATGCTTTAGGTGGATTTAGTGGAATTGTTACAGATGCTACCATGATACAGTTCCGAATGCTTAACAGAAGCAAAGGTCCTGCAATGTGGAGCCCGAGAGCACAATGTGACAGATCAAAATTTTCTTTAAAATGGCGTGAAATACTGGAAAATAATAATAACATTGATTTGTGGCAGGATAGTGTTATTGAACTGTGCATAAAAGAATATTGTGTCACAGGAGTAAAAACCAAAATAGGAGTAAAATTTTTTGCTAAAACTGTTATTCTTACAAGCGGCACATTTGAAAATGGTTTGATACATATTGGAAGAAAAAATTTTGAAGGAGGAAGAATATCGGAACCTAGTTCAAAGGGAATATCGAATCAGCTGAGAAAATTAGGATTGGAAGTAGGTCGAATGAAAACTGGTACACCGGCACGAATTGACGGAAGATCGGTAAATTTTAAAAAACTTACTGAGCAAAAGGGAGACGAAGAGGGCGGAAATTTCTCATATTTGAGAAAAGAAAAAATAAAGACGAATTATAGTTGCTATGTAACATATACAAATGAAAGAGTTCATGAAATTCTGAGAAAGGGATTTGAAGATTCACCGCTTTTTTCTGGAATTATTAAAGGAACGGGACCAAGATACTGTCCGAGCATAGAAAGTAAGATTGTTACATTTTCTGATAAGTTACAGCATCAATTATTTTTAGAACCGGAAGGCGAAAGCACAGTTGAATACTATTTAAATGGTTTTTCATCCAGTCTGCCCTGGAATATTCAATATAGTGCATTAAGAAAAATTGAAGGTTTAGAGAATGTAAAAATATTTCGACCGGGATATGCTATAGAATATGATTATTATCCACCAACACAATTAAAATTTAATCTAGAAAATAAAAAAATAAAAAATTTATTTTTTGCCGGACAAATAAACGGAACTACTGGTTACGAAGAAGCAGCAGGACAAGGATTAGTTGCTGGGATTAATGCACATATTAATTGTCATGGCGGCAAAGAATTTATTTTAGCGCGTAATGAATCATATATTGGGGTACTCATTGATGATTTGATAACAAAAGGAGTAGATGAGCCTTATCGTATGTTTACATCACGGGCTGAATATCGGATTCTTTTAAGGCAGGATAATTGTGATGAAAGATTAACAAAAATGAGTTATGAAATTAGCCTGGCAAATCGGGAAAGGATAAATTTACTAAATGACAAAATCAAGAGAAAAAATTTTATGCTTGAGAGATTGAAAAATTTAAGTATAAATCCTAATGAAATAAATACTTATTTAAAAAAGATAAATTCAAATCCAATTAAGCAAAGTGTAAAGGTTATCGATTTGATTAAAAGGCCCGAGGTTAATTTATTTGAACTATATAAGAATTTTCCAGAACTAAATTTGGGAGAAGAAGAAAATTTTCCAATTGAATTATTAGAGAATGTTGAAATAGAAATTAAGTATAATGGATATATTGAAAGAGAGAAATTACTAGCCGATAAACAAAAAAGATTAGAAGATATTATAATTCATAAAAATGTTGATTACT
>CAYUAV010000371.1:0-4626 GCA_964442665.1 uncultured Bacteroidales bacterium | reverse complement strand
TTATATACATCCTCTGCCCGTAAGGCTTCCACATCGACGGCCGGCATTATTTCAAAGGGTACTTCTGCAAGTTTAACTTTTTCTACGAGGGTAAAGCTCACCGGCACGCCGCCCTGACTCAACTGCCCGTTAATTTTGGCCGTAAACCCGCCAACAGCGAGTATGATTAGGGAAATGAAAAATTTCTTCATAGTTATCATATAAGGTTTAGAGAATCGAAAGTCGATCCAGGTTTCAAAAATATACCGTTAAGTTAAATATAATTTGAGCATGTCAAAAAAACCGGAGCTATTTTTTAACAGGAATGTTTACGTAAAAATCCAAATCCCAAATCTCAAATTACAACTAATACATAAATTTCAAGGTTCAATTTTATAAAAGACTCTATAAAGTAAGTCCATTTTAAAGAAGTCTTTTGGTAGTTTTTAATCCTAAGATTAATTGATATTTACAGATTAAAATTACATTCATCTAGTATTTAATAGTATTTTAGACCATCGATTAAATGTGACTAGCAAAATAAACCGAAAATTATTTTTTATACATACAGCTATACTATATGGAGTATTCTCTATCTGAATGCTGATTAATTTTGTAACTATAAATCTTACATGAACTTCTGGATATAATCGATTTCACTTAAAAAATCTTTAATTCATTCATGCGCATACACAACAAACAATATCAAACCATATGGATCAGACCGGATGAACCGAGAGTGGTGCAGGTCATCGATCAGAGGATGCTGCCGTTCGAGTTCAAAATCCTTGAGCTTACGACCATTGAAGATGTATTCTCCGCAATAAAAAATATGGTTGTACGCGGGGCACCGCTTATCGGGGCTGCTGCCGCCCTGGGTATGTACCTGGAGATTCTCAGGATTGCCAACAAACAAGATTTTAAAGGTCTTCTGAAAAAAGCCGGTGATTACCTGAAATCGTCGCGCCCGACAGCTATTAACCTCGTTTATACGGTTGATCTTATTATCCGGTCGATGGAGTCCGTTAAGCTACCTGAAGAGCGTATTAAAACAGCATACAATCAGGCTATGATCATTTTAGATAACGAAAAGGAATATTGCCGGCTAATCGGCGAACATGGATTACCGCTATTGGAGGATCTCAGTCGGGGGAAAAATGGTGAACCGGTAAATATTCTGACTCACTGCAATGCAGGATGGCTGGCCTGTATCGATTACGGAACGGCCACAGCTCCTATATATCTGGCACACGATAGGGGCATAAAAGTGCATGTATGGGTCGATGAAACCCGTCCGCGGAGTCAGGGCGCCAGGCTTACTGCCTTCGAATTGGGTCAGCACGGCGTACCCCATACTGTTATCGTGGATAATGCCGGAGGTCATCTTATGCAGCATGGAATGGTTGATATTGTGCTTGTAGGCAGCGACCGTACCACGGCCAGTGGCGATGTAGCCAATAAAATCGGTACATACCTGAAAGCATTGGCTGCCTTTGATAATAATATTCCTTTCTATGTAGCTTTACCTTCAAGCAGTATCGACTGGAAAATAACTGACGGTTTGAATCAGATACCCATTGAGGAGAGAAGTCCGGATGAGGTATTATATATGGAAGGTAAGAATGGTTCTGTAATTGAGAAGGTGCGGATTATGCCTGAAGATACACCTGTTGCAAATTACGGGTTTGATGTAACACCCGCCCGGCTGGTGACCAGCCTTATCACCGAAAAAGGGATTTGCAAAGCTGATCCTGTAAGTATTAAAGAGTTATTTGGTATGAAATAGTAATCCTAATTCATAAAATATAAAATCGAAAAACTAACATTATAGCTAAATAAAAATTATATGAGAATACTTTTGGAAATAAAACACACCCCTCTGTCCTCCTCTCTAGATGGGGATTACAGGGAGTGTGTCTTATATAATTTATAAAAATAATCCTTTAACATTTCTCAATTTATACTAATTTGTTTATGACAAAAATTGCAATCATTGGCGGAACTGGATTGGAAAATCCTGATATACTTAAAAATGCAAATACCATTAGCGTTACAACTCCTTATGGCGATCCTTCTTCGGAGCTCACAACGGGTAAGATCGAAGGAAAGGAAGTGGTCATTCTGTCGCGGCATGGAAAGGATCATTTAATTACTCCTACCGGGGTGAATAACCGTGCCAATATCCGGACACTGAAGGAACAGGGCTGCACGTATATTCTGGCTACAACAGCCTGCGGCAGCTTGAGAGAAGAGATCGGACGAGGGCATATTGTGATTCCCGATCAGTTTATCGATTATACACGTCATCGCAAAGTCAGTTTTTATGATAGCTTTGAAAAAGGTATGCTGAAACATACTGCCATGTCCGATCCTTTCGATTTATACCTGCGCGAAAAAATTATTGAAACGGCCGCTGAAATGGAATTGAATTACCATCCACGGGGAACCGTGATCACAATCGAAGGTCCCAGGTTTTCAACACGTGCCGAGTCGAATATGTTCCGCATATGGGGTGCCGATGTCATAAATATGTCGACTGCTCCGGAAACTGCTTTGGCTAACGAAGCGCAGATACCCTATGCTGCCATAGCGATTAGTACTGATTACGACTGCTGGAAGACTGATGAAACACCGGTGACCTGGGAGGAAGTGCTGAAAGTTTTCAGCCAGAATGTGAAAAATGTAATTAAGCTGCTGGTTAAAGTGATCGGAAAACTATAGCTTCTCAATTACTATTTTGTCCTATACTTTTTGTTGTATTTGATATTATTGTTCATTAAAAAAAGGTTTTGTGCCTGAATATTTCTCGCGGATGATCGCAGATTTATCCGCTGATATCCGCTGAACCGGTTACGAACTTCTTGTCTGTTTTCCACAACCTGGTTGTCAGAATCAAATATTTATTATTGAAAAGAGAAAAGTTTGATCTTTCTGATTTTTTTTCAATATTTAATAATTAGCCGTGATCAGGTTTTTAAAAAAGCTGATTCATTGCTATATTTAATTAAGAAAATTGATATAACGAAATCATATAGGGTATGAATAAAATAATCCACATTTCTACGTTAGTCGTTTGCGTGCAAATTCTTTCGATATTTTTTGCAGCACTTTCTGCCCAGGACAATACTGATACTGCTTCGGAAAAATACCTGTATCGCCCGCGGAATATCAGGCTCAATGATACATTGAAAATGCGTGAAAAAAGCGATACCCTGGTAAGCATCAACCAGGATTCTATCGATGCCCGCATGCAATTTGTCCGCGATTCCATTGCCGCCCGTGAAGCTTTTGTAAGGGATTCCATACAGCGCAGGGAACGCAAAATCGATTCGTTGAATTTTCTGAAAGCAGCTTTGCCCGGTTTGCTCGAAGCTTCTTTGAAAACGATCTCAGATGAGATTATTATCCGAACAGTCAATCCGGAGATCACGGAAGATCTTACACTTACTAATTTTCTGTACATCACGCTTCCTTTCGATTTTACGAGGCCCTACACGCCCTGGAAGTCGGCCATTAATCTTTCCAACAAACCTGTTGCAATAACAACGGATGCCAACAGGAAAAAAATTCTGGCGATCCAGTCGCCGGTATTCCATTTTACCTATGAATACAATCCGCGCTCTAAAACCTTGCGGATAGACGAGCCCGGAGCTATTGTCAGTAAGAAGACAGGTAAATTTTATAAAATACCTGTCGATACAATCTTTTATGATGCGCGGGGCAGAATAGTAAAAATCAAACGCTACCATGATTTTTACCAAATAAAGAACAGTTATCAGAAAGGTCCTTTCCTTTTTGCACATTTAACGCAGGTACGGCTATTTGAATATGATCAGGCTAATGCAATTACACAGTACCAGCTTACAAATTTTTGCGACCGCTCGAACGCACAGGAGGCAAGAAAGGTGTGCAATATAATCACATATCAGGCTAGCCGGCAGGGTAACAAATACCAGGTTGCGAGGAAAAACGATCCTCCCAATCCCTATTCCGACGGAGAATTTATCTATGAATTTCAGGGGGACTACAACCTGAATAATGTGGCTTTTACCAATCTTACCAAAACGGAAAACTGGAAAACCTATATAGAGCTTAATGAAGATGGCTATGTTTCTGGTTATATTTACGAAAACCAGGGCGCTATCAGGAATTCACTGATGATCAATTATTACCTGAACGATCCTGATGCAAAGTATAAGGTAGAAACAATAAGTTGTGCCTTTGAAGATGACGGGGTTTCATACTATCAGAAGAACAACATGACAGGTAAGAGCCGGTCGCGCGATAAAATGACCCTGGAGTGGGGTCCGTGGCGCTAGTTCTGGCATATCAGGTTAATTTCCTATTGCTATAGTCCTGCCGGCATTACCGGCGTTGTCAAAAACACGAAATTTGATCTGGCTCTTAACTGACAAAGGTGAATTATAAATCGGAGAATTGCTGTCCGGATCAGATTCGCTCAATGAATAGCGAATGATTAAATCCCGGCAAATCGCGTCTGCTTTGATATAATTATCTTCGACAATAACACCTGCCGGTGGTATCCGATACGTGTACCCTTCATTCAGAAAGTTAAATTTGGGTAGCTCCTGGTTGTAAAGGGTGTAATTGAATCGGTTCCATTCCTCATCCATTAGTTTTTCGCGG
>CAYUAV010000370.1:3631-4636 GCA_964442665.1 uncultured Bacteroidales bacterium | reverse complement strand
ACCGTTAACTTCGAGCTTATAATTGAGCCATTTGGTTTCACCTTTGAGGTAACCTTTCGTATTAATTACTTTGCCATTTTTCAGGATTGTACTTATACCGATTGGCAGTTTGTTTCCGGGAATTCTGAGAATATTCGGATCATATCGGATAACCACATCCTTAATTTCGTTACAGGATATCCATTTATGATTCTTATTAAAGAGAGAAAAAACAGGTAGAGAAAATAACCATAACATACCGATAAGTAATGCTGACCTCATGCGATTATTTCAAAAAGCTCAATCCAATAATTACAAGAATAATGCCATAGATATACTATCAGATGATTCCAATATACATTTAACCTTAATCCATTAATTTTATGATGAATAATCCTGGAATAATAAAAGCTAGAGTTTAAAACAGGGATAGTCAATCCCCAGGTAGAAGCTCATAAGAATCAGATGCCGTTTAATAAGATTGGTTATGAGAAAATTACTTCGAACGTGTTCTGTGGCATTATATCCGAGCCTCTCTTTCTCATGGGGATTGGTAAGCAGATGTTTAATATAGGTTTTGATCTTTTGAATTTCAAAAGGTTCAACCAGGTAGCCGGTCTTGTCATTAATGATCTGAAGCTTTATACCCCCAACCTTACTGCCAATCACCGGTGTTCCCTGCCACATAGCCTCGGTAACCACCAGGCCGAAGCCCTCTTTTGTTGATATATGAATGAATACATCGGCTATTTGCATTAATGCGCCAATATTCTCGTCGTTATCCGGTATGTTAAGCAAGGCATAGATATCATCATCATCCGCTATCAGGTCATTGATTTTTTTATACATTTCCATTCCTTCAGGATCGTCTGTTGCTGAATTACCAACAATGATCAGCAGAGGTTTCAGATTTGCACATTCCCTGTCTGTTTTTAGCTCTTTGAAGGTTCTTACTATGGTTTCCTGGTTTTTATGAACGTCATAGCGGGAAACAGCAAGTACAATGGGTCGCTCGGGATCTATATT
>CAYUAV010000370.1:0-3621 GCA_964442665.1 uncultured Bacteroidales bacterium | reverse complement strand
TGCTCATTCAGCAAATTGCTCAAAATATTGAGCGACTCAGCGGTTGTCTTTTTTCGGTTTTTAATTGTTAACGGATCGATAGAAGGTGGAATTTGAAATACAGGCTTTTTCACCCCACCTTTTACAAAATCGGGATGTGAAAATATAACGCCATCGTAATTATTAATATATGGCAATAAGAAATTCCAAATCAGATCGTTTGCTTCGGAAGTATCGATATGGCAACGCCATACCATTTTCCCTTCGTATTCGCCATGAACTATCGAAGCACAGGGCTGAGGATCGTGCACCACGGTATAATCGGAAATTATCCTGTTATTTTCAAAATTTCTCCTGTTGGTATTTACATACAGATCCAGTAATTCTTCAATGGTAAAATGCTGGTCGAGACCCTGAATGATATTATGAAATTTCTTGGTTACATTATAAAAATCGTTGGTAGCTTCAATACAATACCATATACAATCGATGCCCAATCCACGGGCAATAGGTGTTATACTTTTAAGCATTTCAGCCACACCACCCCCGACGAATGTTGAATTGACATGCGACCATCTTTTATCCTCCAGTCTTTTGGCTGATAATTTTATACTTTCAACTTCCTTAACTCCTATGATATCTTTATATGCACTGATATCAATTTTACCTAACTCTCCGTACTTTTGCTTGTATTGCTCACTTAAATGACTATACATAAATTAGAATTTAACGACAACAAAACTTATTTTTATAAGATAGGGATATATTCTTAAACAATTGTATAAATAATTAATAATTTATCCAATAAACAACTCAATACCTTTGTTTTACATTACAAAATTATCAGTTAATAATGCTGTATGCCAATTCGTTATATTTTATATTGGGTAACAATAAAATAATAGGTTAATAAGTAAAGAAATTCATTTTATGTCCTTATAATTTATATCTCTGCCTGAGATTATGTGCCAAGGTGAATTAACTTTGCCATGAGAAATAAAACAGCATAATTTTATTAAATTATATGTAAAAATAGTTGAACTAAACCCTCGATAATATTGGAAGTATTTTTTAAGACTCTAATAATTGCCGCATTTGCAGGTACCCTGTTAAAAATTATAGCTTTCAGACTGCGTATTCCCGCCATTATTACGCTTTTGATTGGGGGTGTTTTATTGGGTCCGGAGGTTGCTAATATTATCGATCCTTCGAGCTTAAACGAAGGTTTAAAATTCGTTGTATCGATCTGCATTGGTATCATTCTATTTGAAGGTGGTTTATCGCTTGAAGTCCAGGGTTATAAAAAAGCTCCCAACCTGATAAGGAAACTTCTGAGCCTGGGTGTTATTATTACCTGGCTGCTTACTTCATTTGCTGCCAAATTCTTATTAGGATATTCCTTTGGTTTTTCCCTGTTGCTTGGAAGCCTGATAATTGTAACCGGACCCACTGTCATTTCTCCCTTGTTACAACGAATTCACGTTGAAAAAAAACTAAAACATATTCTCAATTGGGAGTCGGTATTAATTGATCCTATCGGCGTGTTCATTGCCCTCTTGTGTTTCGAATGGTTAACAATTGAAGGATCGAATCTGAATCAATTATTAGGCTTCTCAGTTCGGTTTATAACAGGTACAAGCATTGGATTATCGGGAGGTCTCTTACTTTACTATCTGTTTAAAAAAAGAATTATACCCGTGGCCCAAAACATAACCTTTACCTTATCCTTTATCTTTGTGTTATATTTTATAGCTAACTATATTTCTCATGAATCGGGATTAATGGCTGTTGTGATAGCGGGTATTACTTTTGGCATTAATAAACCACATGGATTCAGCAGCATTAAACATTTTAAAGTAGAGCTTTCAGAACTGGCACTTGCGGTTTTGTTTATTATACTGGCAGCAAATCTGAAAATAGTCTATTTTCTTAATTTACACCTGAAAGAGATATTACTTATAGCATTTGTCATTTTTATTGTCAGACCTGTGAACATCTTTATCTGTGCGTACAAAAGCACATTAAACTTCAGGGAAAAGTTATTTTTATCCTGGATTGCCCCCCGTGGAATTGTCGCTGCATCGATTGCTTCTTTATTTGCTATTGAACTCAGGAAGTTAGGGAATGAGAATGCAGTTTTTCTTGAAACATTCGTATATAGTATTATCATTCTGACTGTAATAATTCAAGGTCTTACCGCCGATCCGTTATCAAAAATTCTAGGACTTAAAATTGATGAAGATAATGGATGGCTTATCATAGGAGCTCATCGTTTATCCCGACGAATAGCCAAGCTGATAGAAGCATATACGGGTCAGAAGTGTTTTCTGATGGATACAAACTTCAAATCGGTGAACAATGCACGTAAACAAAACCTGAATGCCATACATGGCGATGCCCTGATACTGGAAAATGTATCTACAGATATTTTATCTTCCGTAAAGAATTTACTGGTTCTTACTGATAATGAAGAGCTAAATGTCATGATATGTGAAAAATGGTTATTGTATATTAATAAGGATCGAATGTTTCGCTGGACAGAAAAAGAGTCTGAAAAGAAACAATTTGGTATACCTGTATGGCAGTTTCTGGAAAAGCCATCAAAAATTTCCGTTGATTTGAAAAAGAACGATATTCAACTGGAAATACGTGCTGCAGGAAATAATACAAAGGAAGTTCTGTTATATGGTAGGGTACTTTTCGAAATTAATAAGAATAGTATAAGTTTTGCAAAAACTATTTAGCAGGAATTCTTTCTTTTCAAATCTGTTAATGGTTTTTTTATTAGACTAAATATACTTTCAATTAGAGAAAAAGGATTTCTATGTATATGGATATGTCATTTACAAGAAATAAACACCAATAAATTCAAATTTAAAATAATTAATTGAAATTGTGTTATTTACTAATTATAATTTAAAACATATCTATAAGTATTTCAGACAATATAAACTAATTCAGATTTGATAAATAATTAGTAGAACAAATAACATCCTCTTCCACATTAACCAAAAAATACACTAACTGATTACTGTCAGGAAAACTTGTATTAAGATTGTTATTGAGAGAATGACATAAGTAATTCGAATGTATCAAATACATGATTTATTAAACCGGGTAATTATTTAAATTATTCGTAGGCAACATATTCAAACGGAAAACTGGTGTCCATTTTTAAATCATCGCCCAGTTCCTTCATATCGTCGTCACCGAATTTGTAATACCAGTTAACAAGCACCGATTTCCCTTTTTTGTGAGTTTGTTCAAGTTCATAAAAAATTTCCTGGAAGATTTTTGTCGAGGAAGAGCTGATAAACTCCATCTTAAATTCGAACCTGGTAATTGGTTTTGGATCTTTCAGGTACGCTGTAATCTCATCCATGACAGGTGAATAAAAATCAAAAGAACTGGCCGGGAGAGAACGACCGCTTATTTTAAAAACACCTTTTTCAGGGTCGAAATCTATTGTCGGTGTATCGTAGGTTCCTTTGATCGCGAACGGTGCCTTCATTTTTTAAAAAGATTTGATTATTTATCTAATTTAATAAAAGTATTGAAGTTTTTATAATTATCCATTGCATTTGTGCAACCATAAAAATCCCCGGTACGATCTGTTCCGAAATAAAATCTGCATTATTGATA